>JAVFAP010000001.1:0-25679 GCA_034002445.1 bacterium
GGAGATGGGTGATGTCGCCTTGGGATTTGATACTCTTGAAGAGTACATAACCAAGAATCCGTTTTTCGGGTGTGTCGTCGGCCGCTATGGCAACCGCATCGCCAAGGGAAAATTTACCCTGGATGGCAAGGAATACTCGTTGTTTATCAACAACAACGAAAACCACTTGCATGGCGGCAAAAAGGGGTTCGATAAAGCGGTCTGGAAAGCCGAAGCCCTTGAAGAAGACGGCAATTTCGGCGTACAGTTCAGCCACCACAGCCCCGATGGCGATGAAGGCTATCCTGGCAACCTGAATGTGGTTGTGACCTACACCCTCTTCAACGACAACGCACTCAAGATTCATTACAACGCCATCACGGATAAACCCACCCCCATCAACCTGACCAACCACTGCTATTTCAACCTGGCGGGCGCGGGCAATGGGGATATTCTGGATCATGTCATGATGATCGACGCTGATGCCTACACCCCCACCGATAAGGGCCTGATCCCCACGGGTGAAATCAGTCCGGTTAAAGGCACGCCCATGGATTTCACCACCCCAACCCGGATTGGCGATCGCATCGACGCTGATTTTGAAGCGCTAAATTTTGCGGGCGGCTATGACCACAACTACGTTCTCAATAGCAAGGATGGCTCCCTGGCTTTCGCCGGCAAGGTAACCGAGCCCAAATCCGGGCGCATCATGGAATTCTTCACCACCCAGCCAGGAGTTCAGTTCTATTGCGGCAATTTCCTGGATGGCAGTGTTTCCGGCAAGGGCGGCAAAGTGTACAACAAACGCTATGGGTTCTGCCTGGAAACCCAGCATTTCCCCGATTCGCCCAACAAACCCAATTTCCCCAGCTGCATCCTGAAACCGGGCGATATGTATGACCAGACAACGGTCTACAAATTCTCGCACGAATGATTCATCTTCCAGAAAACCAAATCCCCAGGCCGTGCACGGCCTGGGGATTTTTTTCATCTCAGTAGCACGCCCTAGCGCCTGGTCAATCCATACCGCACGAAAGCGGGCCAGCGCCGGAAATTGCGCAACGCCGCATGCAACATGCCAGTAAACCAAACGCCGTTGCGCAGCAGGATGGCGGGCACCGCCCGGAAGCAAAATCCCTGCGATTCGTTCGCTTTCAAATACTGCAAAAACTGGATATTCAACCCCAGGATTCCGCCAAGCAGGCCAAGCAATAACAATACCCCCCACCCCACATCGACAAACAGCAAAGCCAGCCCAATGGGAATGCACCCAGTCAGCGCCAATTGTCCGCTCAGCCCCGTCTGATCCACCGTCCCCTCCGCAAAAAAGATCGGCGGGTATTTCATATAGGTTTCGACGACACTGGCCCCCCAGCCCCGTTGCTGCCGGGCATAGGCCCGCATCGTGGTGTGGAAATGGTGCCCCGCTCCAAGGGTTGGCTCCCACAGAATGCGGTCTGTTTCGGTCAGAAAATAGAAGAACTCCATATCTTCGTTCAAATAAATCTCAGGAAAGCCGCCCGCGCGCCAAAACGCCTCACGGCGGCAGCCAAAATTACACGAACTCGCCCAGCGGGGATGGCGGGGGGTGAACTGCTGATTGTACAACGTATCCCGGTATTGAAACCGGGCCCAGAACGAGTGGGTCAGTGCGGTGTTGTAGCCACTACAAATACAAGCCATATCTGAATGGGCGGCAAAGAGGTGCGCGTAGCGTGCCACCCAATCCAGCGGGGCGGCGCAATCCGCATCCAAAAACAGCAGTAGATCCGCTTGGCTTCGCGCCGCGCCCGCGTTGCGCGCGGCCCCGGGCCCCCCATTCTGTTCCATAGGGATGAGTGTGCAGGGATAGCGCCGCGCCACCGCCCGGGTGCCGTCCTGGCTGGCATCATCCACAACCAGAATGTCAAACGCGGGGCCCTGATTCGCCAGCAGCCGTTCCAGACACAGCCCAAGCGTAGCCTCGGCGTTATAGGCGGGAATGATCACGGCAATCTTCATCGCTTCCACCAATAGCGCAGCACGCGGGGATACAGCCGGGGGCGAAAGACGACATTGCACAAGTTGGCACACTCAAAGGTGCAGTGGCACTGGGTATCCCGTATCCAGCGCTGTTCCCGCCGACTGGACGCACCCTGCCGGATCGCCCGCAGATCATAATTCATTTGTCGTAAATCCCCCACATCATGAGTTTCGCCTTCTTTCGCCCATAGAATCTCGCAGGGCCGGACCGCGCCTCGTTCATCGATGGTGATCAATTGCTTGGCGGCGACACAGGGCACCACCATTTGGTCCTGGTGCAGGATATGGGTGTTGATGTCGTACATCACCTTGGCGACCGCCGCGAAGAGACCAGCCACCCCCGAGGCGCCCCGCTTGCGGCGTTGTTTCAAATAGGTCATCGCCTCATCATAGGCTTGGATGCTGGCTTCGAGCGCCTGGGGATCCTTGGCGTCCCCCCGGACAAACGTAAAGGTATGGTCATCCACCGCCATCTCATCAGCCACATAGTCGATCAACGCAATGACATGATCCTGGTTGAACGCGCAGAATGTGCTGCCCACCTCGAGGGTCAAGCGAGGATTCTCATCCCGAATCGCCCGCAGGGCTTCATACACAGCCAGGCACTTAGCCCAGTTCCCCGGCACACCCCGAATCTGGTCATGCCGCTCCCCCACCCCATCCAGCGAGAGCGTGAGTTTGACCCGCAACCGCGGATTTGCGCTGAGCAGAGCCCCGACTTGCTTGACAACCGCATCCCGTAACAGGCCATTGGTGGAAATGTTGACAAAGCGGACGCCGCTGTGGGTGTAGAAGGCCTGCACAATGGCGGCCAGATCGGGGCGCAAGAAGGGCTCGCCCCCGCCGATGGACAGATACAGAATGCCGCGCATGGATTGGGCGATGCGCTGATATTCCTCCAGGCTCAGTTCCGCATGCTGGGCCGCGTCCTCGATCCGCTGCCAATAAAAACAGGTGTGGCAGCGGGCATTGCAGCGCGCGGTGACAAACAGAATCACATACCGGTACGAGGGGGACACCAGCATCCGCAAACCGTGCAGCCAAAACCGGAGATTGGATAAATATTTTTCCAGAACCATACGCAGCGCCTTCTCTTTTCCATGGCTCGCAAGATGGTTTCAGAATGTACACCCAAACCCAAAAAACAACAACAGCCACCAAGCGGGCAGACCATACCTTGCCGGACAGGCATCCAAACTTCCACAAAGAAAGCGAAAATTATGGGTTGTAATTATGCCTAATTCAGGGTATAACCGTATCCAAGAGCGTAGAAGAGCGTCAGTCGTCCCACGCGCGAAAAAAGGAGATAAAAAAATGGCTTATGTTGTATGTGAACCCTGCGTAAATTGTAAATATGGAGATTGTGCAGAGGTGTGTCCGGTCGAATGTTTTTATGAAGCGGAGGAATCACTCTATATCAATCCCGATGAGTGCATCGATTGCGATGCCTGCGCCCCGGTTTGCCCCGTCAACGCGATCTTCCCCGAAGATGAAGTCCCCAGCCAGTGGGAAGCCTACATCGAAAAAAACGCGACCTTTGATTTTAAAGAAGAACTGCGCCGGAACTCCAAGGATGATGTGACTCACGGTCCCAATTGGGATCCCGAAGTCGCCGGCCAATAAAATCGATTCCAGCCATCCCCAAAAGAGCAGGCAACCCCGCCTGCTCTTTTTCATTCCCCGTGTCTTCTATTCTTTGTCTGCCTGGCCCTCCATCACCCATTCCCGGCTGAATCGGGCGAAGCGGATACTTTCGTAGGGATGGGTTTCCCCGCCTTCATACAAACAGCCAATTTCCCCATTAGGCAAGACACACAAACAGGAGTAGGCACTGGGGCCTGGATGCAGCACCCGGGCGTGGTCCCAGTCCTGCCCCTCGTCGGCGCTAAGCCGCACCGTCATCAGAACGCGAGACGAAACGTGGGCGGGGTTGGAAAACAGCACCCAAGGCTCACCTGCCTGCCC
This sequence comes from bacterium, assembly GCA_034002445.1. Taxonomy (GTDB): domain Bacteria; phylum Hinthialibacterota; class Hinthialibacteria; order Hinthialibacterales; family Hinthialibacteraceae; genus JAVFAP01. The sequence continues at coordinate 3,967 of JAVFAP010000001.1, forward strand.
CACCGGCGCGTACCGCAGCAGGCTGGCTTGGCAGCGGGGCTCGATCAGCGTGGTATCGTAGCGCAACGGCTGCCAGTTTGCCCCGCCATCCCCGCTGGTGGCGATGGCCCGCGCCACGGCGGAATTGTTCTGGGCGCGACGCATATTGAGCAGCAGGGTACCGTCCCGGCGCTCGATCACCTGGCACTCGTTCACGCCGTCCTCGGTCACTCCACCAATCGCCCAGGTCTGACCCTGGTCATCCGAGTAGATGATGTGGGAAAAATAGCCGACCGCATCCCCCTTCGTTTTGTGATCACAGGGAATCACCAGTCGGCCCTTGTGCGCGCCGGTTTGGAGTTGGATTCCCACCCCCGGCCCTGTCGCGTACCAGGACCAATTTTCACGCTTGGCAGTGGCGGTGATCTCACGCGGTGCGGCCCAAGTAAACCCATCATCCGTGCTGGAGGTAACCCACACGGTGCGTGTGCCCTCGCTGGTCCCCGCGATGATTTCGGCTTCGGAATCCTGCCCCAGGTTATGGGTGAGCAACAACCAGAGAGTCCCGCTCTGTTCATCGATCACCGGGCAGGGATTGCCGCAGGTATGGGGGCCATCATCCCATACCACCTGGGGCTCGCTCCAGGTCTGGCCGCCATCGCGGGAACAGCGCAGGAGCAGATCAATATCTCCTGTATCGGAAGCACTGGCCCGCCGCCCTTCGCAAAACGCCAGCACCGTACCCTGTGGAGAAACAATCACGGAGGGTATGCGGTAAGTATCATAGCCCCCCTGACCACTGACAAAGACCTCCACCGTCACCGGCTCCGCCCCCACCGATACCAACAATACCAGGCTCAGCATCCATACCCCCATCAACCAACGGTTCATACGCCGATCCTTTCTATCATCCAGTAAGGTTCGCATCCTTTCTACCATAAACAACCCAGTAAATCAATATAGGGAGGTAGGGAGTGGATAAGGGACAATAAGAAATGAATAATATAACAATTCTTTTTGTTGTTGCTTAGAGTTATTAATACATAGTTTATGAGAGGGAGGGTGGGCTCAAAGCGAGCGAAGCGAGACTAGCCCTACCGTACCCCATTCATCAAACGCACCCACCCCAACCCATTATATCAATAAGCTTCGCCAATCCCCCGGTATGGTAAATTCCGCGCCAGCGTACCCCCCAGGGTTCCATCCAGAGGACGGCCCCTCTGTGCCAATATAGAGTGAGACAATTCTTCGCTGGAAATTGGTGTAGAATAGGGGGCAGAGGAGTCAAATCCAAAACCGGTCCAGCAGAACTCACGATTGGAAGAATGTCCCATGCGATGCAGAACCTCAAAATACAGCAAAGCGGACCGAGATGCTTATCCAGAAGCCAACCCGGATGCAGGGCAAGGAATCTCTCCCTTTTCTCCTTTTTTTACCTTCTTCCTGGTCAGCAATAATAACTTACAATTCAAGTGTTTTTGGTTACAGTGTGACTACCATGCATATTGAAAATGGTAATCTGTTACATGATTTTTCTCAAGCCAAACCAACGGATGGTTCCAGATTGATGATTGTCGATATTGCAGAAAATGGGAACCGTTTATTGCTCATGAAGAGGTCTGACACAAAAGAAGAAATACAACTCTGCGATATCACCGACCTAAACGCAGCGGCCGAGGGTTCTTCCCTGTATCGATGCCGTGTTCTGCCCCCCGCTCCAGGGATGAATCCTGGGGGCGGAGGGATTTGGTTTTCATCGCGGGGTTCCAGGTCAGGAGAGGCGGTTTTTGTAGTCTTCGTAGGTGAATTCCCGCACTACGGTAAAGCGGTGGGTCTCGGGGTCATAGAGGACGATATCGGGTAGGCGGACGCCGTTGAAGGTATTGTTCTTGACCATGGTGTAGTGGGCCATGTCATGAAACACCAGTTGATCCCCAATCCGCAAAGGCGCAGGGAACGAGTAATTGCCGATCACATCGCCCGCCAGGCAGGTCAATCCGCCCAGGCGGTAGGTGTAGGGCAGCGCGTCCGGCTCGCCCGCGCCCTCGATGCGGGGGCGGTAGGGCATCTCCAGCACGTCGGGCATGTGCGCGGCGGCGGAGGTATCCAGCAGAGCGATATCGATCTCGTTATGGATCAGGTCCAGCACCGAGGCCACCAGGTAGCCGGTATTGAGGCCGACAGCTTCGCCCGGTTCCAGATAAACCTCGACCCCATAGCGTTCGCGGATCCGCCGCACCAGGCGGCAGAGGCGTTCGATATCGTAATCCTCGCGGGTAATATGGTGCCCGCCCCCAAAATTGATCCATTTCATCTGGGGAAGATAGGCGCCGAATTTTTCCTCGACCGCTTCCAAGGTCCGTTCCAGCGCGTCCGCGTTCATTTCGCAGAGCACATGGAAGTGCAAGCCTTCGATCCCCTCCAGGCTGTGCTTTTTGAACTCGGCCGCTGGAACCCCCAGACGGGATTTGGGGGCGCAGGGATCGTAGAGGGGGATGGTCACCTCCGAATGCTGGGGATTGATACGGATGCCGCACGACACCGGATGCCCACAGCGGGCGATCCGGTCTTTATAGCGGTTCCACTGGGTGAAGGAGTTGAACACCAGATGATCCGCGCAGTCTAGATAGGCCGCCAGTTCATCCTCGCGATAGGCAGGAGCATAGACATGCACCTCGCGGTCAAACTGCTCCTTCCCCAGCATCGCCTCATGCAGGGAACTGGCGGTGATGCCGTGCAGATACTGCCGCACCAGGGGGAAGGTGCTCCAGGCCGCAAAGCCTTTGAGGGCCAAGAGAACCTTGGCCCCGCTTTGCTTCTGCACCTGGTCCAGGGTTTGCAGGTTGCGCCTCAGCAAGCCCAGATGGATGATATAGCACGGGGTCCGCAAGCCGCTGAAGTCGGGAATCAAAGCGTGATCTCCTTCCAGGGTAGCCCGTGGATATTCAGTTTGTCCATAAAAGGCGTGGGGTCGAATTCTTCCACGTTAAAGACCCCTTGGCCCTGCCATGTCTTTTGCAGCATCATCATCGCGCCGATCATGGCGGGCACCCCGGTGGTATACGAGACCGCTTGGGCCTGCACCTCCCGGTAGCACTCGGCATGGTCGCACACATTGTAGATCATCATTTTTTTGGGCTGGCCGTCTTTCACGCCTTCCATGATGCAGCCAATGCAGGTCTTGCCGGTATAATTGACTCCCAGCGAGCCGGGATCCGGCAGCACCGCCTTGAGGAACTGCAAGGGCACGATTTCCTGGCCTTCATACAGCACCGGTTCAATACTAGTCATCCCCACATTCTGCAACACCCGCAGGTGGTTGATGTAGTTTTCGCTGAAAGTCATCCAGAAGCGGATGCGCTTGAGGCCCTTGATATGCTTCACCAGCGACTCTTCTTCCTCATGGTACAGCAAGTAGGCCTTGCGCACGCCAACTTCGGGAAAGTCAATATCTTTCGCGACCGACATGGGCTCGATCTCCACCCACTGTCCGTTTTCCCAGTACTTGCCCTTTTGAGTGATCTCGCGGATGTTGATCTCGGGGTTGAAATTGGTGGCGAAGGGGTGGCCGTGATCGCCAGCGTTGCAATCGACGATATCGACATAGTGAATTTCGTCAAAATGATATTTCTGGGCATAGGCGCAGAAAATGTTGGTCACGCCGGGGTCAAAACCACAACCCAGCAAGGCCATGATGCCTTTATGTTTGTATCGGTCCTGGTAGGCCCACTGCCACTTGTATTCAAACTTGGCTTCTTCCGGCGGCTCGTAGTTGGCGGTATCCAGGTAATCCACCCCAGTCTCCAGACAGGCGTCCATAATGGGCAAATCCTGGTAGGGCAGGGCGACATTGAGCACCAAGTCTGGCTTCACCCGCTGGATCAGCGCCACCATTTCCGGCACGTTATCCGCGTTCACCTGGGCGGTCTGGATAGGGCGGCTGATGCTTTTGGCGATCGCTTCGCACTTGGCGAGGGTACGGCTGGCCAGACAAATCTCTTCAAACACATCGGGGACCTGCGCGCATTTCTGCGCCACCACATTCCCGACACCCCCGGCTCCGATAATAAGTACTTTACCCAACGTTTTTCTCCTTTAGATCGGCCGCTGCAAGGCGGGCCATGATGTCCGCTTATAAATATATCACCTTAGCGCAGGATTTGAATTGGTTAAAGAAAAAATCGGGCAGGAATGTTCTTGGGTGGCCGGTGCAAGGGGCACAAATTCACCAAACAACCCCGTTCTCCGCCCCTTTCCGGTCCCGCGAAACCAGGTGGGGCCTTCCTGCAAAAAAAGGTGGAAAAAACCTGGGGGCGGAACCGTGGCGGCGAGAATGGCGTCCTGACCAAAACCCCCGGCAATTTTTCCGACTTTCCCCCCTCGAATGACTTCTCTTTTTGGAAAATTCAACTAAATTTTAGAGCGGTTTATCAACACATCCCTGTTTTGATCTTGGCATGCGTTTGGTATCATACCTCCTGCTGGCGCTCCACCAGCACCATCCTTCGAAATGATTGTGGAAGTAACAAAACACGATGAGAATCATCCCCAAAAAAGCTTTTTTAGTCAAAGGCCTGGGCTGCCACAAGGATAAGCTGGCCTCTTTCGAGGATGCGTTGCGAAACGCGGGAATCGCTCCCTACAATCTCGTTTACGTTTCCAGTATTCTGCCCCCCAAATGTGAATTAATTTCCGCCGAAGAAGGCTTGAAAGAACTCTCCCCAGGCCAGATCGTCCATTGCGTCATGTCGCGTATCGAGACCAACGAACCCAGCCGCCTCATCGCCGCTGCCATCGGTGTCGCGGTGCCGAATGGTCAGGAACGCTATGGCTATATTTCCGAGCACCATAGCTACGGCCAAACCGCTTCCGAAGCCGGGGATTACGCGGAAGACTTGGCCGCGACCATGCTGGCCACCATTCTCGGGATTGATTTCGATCCAGACGAAGCCTGGGACGCCCGCAAGGATCACTTTGTCGCGAGCGGAGAAATTATCAACACCAACGCCATTTGTGTCGACGCCGAAGGGGTCGAGGACGGCCGCTGGACCACGGTGCTGGCCGCCGCCGTATTTGTCTATTAAAGCGATGATGACGGGTTTCGGAGACTTTGCCGAACACTATTCTGGGTACAACACGGCGCGGGTAGCATTGCTACCCGTTCCGTTTGATAAGACCTGTTCTTGGATGACCGGCGCCAGCAAGGGGCCGGAGGCCATACTCAAGGCCTCATACTACTTGGAAAACTACGATATCGAGACCGGGGAAGAAGTCTACCGCAAGGGCATCCATACCGATGCCCCCATCGTGGCGGAGACATCCCAAGAAATGATCGCCCGCGTCAGCGCGCGGGTGGCGGAACTGACCCAAGACGGGAAATTCGTCGTCACCCTGGGGGGCGAACACTCGATATCCCAAGCCCCAGTCAACGCCCTGGTGGAGCGGTATCCGGCCCTGTCGGTGCTTCACCTGGACGCCCATGGCGACACCCGGGACGAGTACGAGGGATCCAAGTATTCCCACGCCAGCGTGATGGCCCGGATTCGCGAAAAAGTGACAAACGTCGTTTCTGTCGGCATCCGCAGCATCGAGGCGGAGGAGAGGAAAGTTCTCGATCCCGCCCGGACATTTTTCGCCTACCAGATACATGATTCATATGACTGGATTGACCAGGCGGTTGCCCTGCTCAACGATCCAGTCTATGTCACCATCGATGTGGATGTGTTCGATCCATCCGAACTGCCCGCGACCGGCACGCCTGAGCCTGGCGGCTTGCGGTGGTACATGGTCATGAAATTATTGCGCACCCTCTCCCAAAAAAGAAAAATCGCAGGATTTGACGTGGTGGAACTATCGCCCACCGACCACAAAGCCAGCGATTTTCTTACTGCCAAACTGATTTATACCTTCTTGAGTTACATATCCCACGACAACGCGTGGGATTTCTAGTCCGGTGCAGGGGTTCGTCATCTCGAACCCCTACTCCACTCTTTTCTGAGGCGGACGGGAACCCGAATCCCGGCCCCCGCCACCCCGCGCTGGCGACCTCTTCAGTTTTCTTCCGTGATGGGCCGGACCTGGTACTCCCGTGCCTGGTCGAAGCGGATGCTTTGGCTGCTGGCTTCTTCGCGTACCGGCGTCATCTCATACCAGCCATGCGCTTCCATCTCAATCGTGCCCCAACGCCGACCCTGCAGGGCAGCGTAATCCGGCGTGGCGACCAGGAAACCATGGGGAGCCAACACCAACGACGTTTGCACCCGTGTCCCTAGAATATCCTGCCCCACCTCCACCTCGCACTCTTGATCGGACTGGTTGATGACGATCAGGATATGCTGGCCATAGCGGCAAGCTTCCACGGTTTTTTCTGGATTCAAAAAGGCGTGATCGGTCAGCACAGTCCGCCAAGTCCGCTGGATGGTGTTGGAGGATACCCGATAGGTCAATTTGAAGTAACGCCGCCAAGTGGGGTCGTTCATTTCCTTACCCACCACATTGTAGTAACAAGCGCCGCCTGCGCGCAGGTTGCGCAAGAAACGCAGCGGCCGCGAGGGGTGCACCGTGCCGCCCTGGTGGGGATACTGCACGATGGCGTCATGATAAATCGCCGCAAAAAGCGGAATGGATGTGCCAAACGAGGCCTGCCAGCTTTCCCGCGCGTCTGGCATGACGGTGATGCCTTCAAAGTAATCGCACAAATCCGCACCCCACGAGAATCCGTGCTCGGTCCCAAAGACACCAAAATACCGCGCGGCAAGTTCCATCATCGCCCGCTTGTTTTTCATGTCGCCCCATTTGCTGTGGGGATGCTCGGGCGAATAGCAATCGAAGAGGGGAGCGGCGGTGAGCACATCGATAAAGCAGGCATCCAAGCCATAATCCTTCATCTGGGCAAAGTTGCGCTGGGCGAACTGCAAACCCGGCGTGGAGCAGAGCAGCCAGCACTGCCCACCAGCCCAGAAGCCCCCACGCAAGGGATTGCCATTGGAGCCGACCGTGCAGTGCGCACCGTCCTCATACGATGGCGCGGCTTCGTATATATCGGTATAGTTGTCGTGGAAGCCAACCGATAGACCCTTAGCCTTGATCTTCTGGGTCATCTCGACAAAGACTTGCTCTCCTCCCAATTCTGGATTGGGGGGTAAGAAATCTGGATGAAGGCGGTCATAACCTTCCTTGCCCCAGCCCCACCAGACCGCCATCAGCCGATCCACTTCGGGCATGCCGTCCAGCCAAGCGACGACGTCTTCAAAACGCTGGTAGTTGTATACATGGGCTGGCGGGGTCCTGCCCTCGGCATCCGGCCGCTGCTCGTGTTTCATATAGATGGGGAACTTGATATTCGCCCCTTCTAGCAGGTGGATGAGTTGGGGCTTTTGCTTCAGTTTTTCAACCAGGGAGGGCAATTCTCCCCGCTCGGCCAAATAGTCTCGGTAAGTTTTCGCTAGGTCCAGATAGCCCTTGCCCTGTCCTAAAAAGCGGAACTGCATGCGGATGGGGTGGTGGTAGGGATCGTTCTGGAACAAGGGAGAAAGGTGCAGGCGCTCTGGCTGGGCTTCATAGCGGACGCGGGTGTAGAGATAATCCACCAGACAGAACACCGTGTTTTCCGGGCGGCAAACACCCCAGAACGGCATGGTAAAGCCCGCGTTTTCAAAGAGGGCAAAATCCCGGTTTTCCTTGAGTCCGCTGGCAAAGTTCACCAGGCTGCCTTCGTAATGCGGCAGGACCAAATGCCCCTCTTCCCCCGCGTTCAAAGCCACCAGGCCGGGCAAGATGCACACTTCGCGAAAGAGTGGCGGGGCCTGCATCAAAGCCAAGGTTTCCGGGCCTTGGGGAAGCCGGTCTTCTTGCACCCAGAGAGCCTGTACCGGTTGATCCGCGAAGGCGGTATACAGGGTATCCCCCTCAAGGGCAAGCGACAGAAAAAAGGACTTGCCACCATCCCCATAGGGGAGGGTGAGATTCAGCCGGTTGGGCAATGCCTCGGTTTGCATGCCGGGGAACCCACTTTTGGCGAGGGCCCTCGGGGAATCCTCGCCCGGCAGCCAAACCGTACCCAACGCCAGGTCTTTCACCAAGGCAGTGTCTTGCCCCGTGGCATAAAGGGCAACCGTTCCGGTTTCTTCATCCAAACACAATTGCATTGTTTCCGAGGTGATTAGCGGGGCCGCGTGGGCCATGCCGAGACTCAGAATCCCCACGCATCCAATCAGCAGCCAAAGTGATCGTTTCATTCTCTTTTCTCCTACAAGATTGATGAGGTTACAAAAAGCCATTCTCTACACTCCAGTTTTCACAACGTGGAGTGTATTCTTTGTTTCCTAGTCCATCATAGAAAAACAGGAAGAAAAAATAAATGCGTTCCACTAGGCCAAAAGCATTTCTTCTAGGGCTGGGGTTCAGCGGATTGTATCTTGTGGCGGCCCTCAGTTTCAGCCCGCTCATGCTTCATTGGCTTTTCCCAGTACTACCCAAGGAGAGCCCCATGCCTGCGTTCTTCGCGGACTGCCGCCTGTATTTTGGCGCAACGGGTCTTGTAACCATCCTGTTGACGGCGGCGATCCACCGCTGGCCCAAGGCGTTTGCGGGGCTGGAACGGAACGAGGTGCTCAACGGCTTGTTGCTGTTTGGCTTGGTGCTGCTTCCCCTTCTCTACCTGGAACTGGCCTCCCCATCCACCCGCGCCATGAACAAAACCAGTATATTTATTCCCGATGCAGAACGCGGCTGGAAGTACAAACCGGGAATGTCGGGCGAGTGGGGCGGCGTCCCCGTCCGGATCAACAGCCAAGGCTACCGCGGCCCCGTTATACCTTATGCAAAACCAGCGGGACAAGTCCGCATTCTCTTTCTGGGCGATTCCATCACCTTCGGCTACAGGATCGAACGGGACCAAGACACCATCCCCGCCCAGGTAGAAGCAAATCTCCAAAACCACACCGGGCGCCCCATTACAGCGATCAACGCGGGGGTGGGAGGCTACTCCCCCTGGCAAGAGTGGATCCAACTCCAGAGCGAGGGATTGCGCTACGATCCCGACTGGATTCTCTTGTCATTTGTTCTCAACGATGTAACAGAGAAAATCCGCCTGGTGCAATTTGGCGGGAAGGATCGGGGATACCAGCTCAGCCAAAATATCAACGGGATGCTGGATCACTCCAATTTCTATTTTTTTCTGACCCGCAAACTCCTCCCTACCCTAGTGCTGGGGATTCAAACCCGGCAAGGCGCGGTTGAGAAAGAACTGCAATTCGGCCAAAGCCTGGTCCTGGATGCCGATTCCCCCCAAATCCAAGCCCTGTGGGATATCACCCTGGCCAACATGGAGAAGATTATCACACTTTGCCAGCGGGAAAATAAAAAGATCGGGCTGATTCTCTTTCCCTACACGTTTCAGATTGTAAATGCCGACACGATGAACCAGCCGCAGGAGGTGGTCATCGCCTTCGCCGCGAAACACGGGGTGCCGGTACTGGATCTGCTTCCCCTTTATGCAGAAAAATTCACCGCCGAACCCATTCTGATGGACGATCTTTTTTTTGATGACAACCACCCCACCGCCGCGGGCGCCCAAGCGGCTGCCGAATGGATCGCCGCCTGGCTGGAGCCTCAATTGGATTAGAAATGGAACAAAGCATCCATCCCTAGCAAGCACAGTTCCAGGTTGCCTACGCATTGGCCAAAGAAACGGATACACTTTCTGCATTCCATACAGAACGGATAGTGACTATGAGTTTTTGGGATCACGTCGCCGCCGAAAAACACCTCCTTCCCTACCCCGAATCGCCGTGGGGCCCGGTGGGATTCCTCTACCCCAATCAGTATTCCGTGGGGATGGCCTCGCTGGGGTACCAACAGGTTTACCGGCTGTTCCGGATGCAGGGGCTTTCGGTGGAACGAGTGTTTTTCGATAAAAAAGGGCGCGAAACCCGTAGTGTAGAGAACCAAACTCCACTCTTTCGCTTTCCCCTGCTGGCGGCGTCGTATATCTATGAATTGGATATCCTGAACCTGGTCCAGATGCTGTTGCATGGGGGTGTGGCCCCGATGGCGGCGGAACGTGGCGATGACGCGCCCCTGCTGCTGATGGGAGGCACGGCGGCTTCGGATAACCCCGCCTTGCTGGCCCGGCTCGCCGACGCAATCGTTTTAGGCGAGGGCGAAGGGGTGATCCCCGCCATCGCGGCGGCCCTCCAAGAGACCGGCTTTGGCTCCAAAGCCAAGTTACTAGCCAAACTGGCGGCGATCCCGCATATTTATGTCCCCGCAATCCATGGCGAGTACAATGCCGCCCAGTTCACCCGCTACTTGCTCGACCCGATCGACAGTGTGCCTTGCCACACCGCGATTCTCGCCCCGGCCGATGAGTTCAGCGGCGCGTTTTTGCTGGAACTCTGCCGGGGCTGCAAGTACCGCTGCAAATTCTGCGTTGTCCATTACATGAGCGGCACCGCACGCTACCGGAAGATGGAGGATTTGCTCGGTGTACTGGAGATGTACAAGGATCACTACAGCAAAGTGGGACTGTTGGGTGCGGCGGTGGCGGATCATCCCCAGGTCACCGAGGTGGCGGAGTGGGTAGTGCGACAAGGAAAGCAGGTTTCGACCTCATCCCTGCGGGCGGAACGGCTGAACGGTCCCCTGCTGGATTTATTGCAGCAAGGCGGGCAGAAAACCATCACCGTCGCCCCAGAAGCGGGCGATCTGGAAATCCGGCGAAATTTACTCAAGGGGGTGAAAGATGAAAAATATTTCGCCCTAGCCGAGGAAGCAGGCAAACGCGGCTTTCAACAGATCAAATTGTACTTTCTCTTAGGCACCCCCGGTGCCGATCCCATGGACGAGGCATCTGCCATTATTCAATTCGCTGAAACCATGGGGGCGATTTTCAGCAAGAACGGAGGCGGAAAACTTGTTGTCGCCTGCTCGCCCCTGGTCCCCAAGCCAACCACGCCCTGGGCGGACGTGCCGTTATGGGATGCCAAACAAATCAAAAAAGCCAGCCGGGTCATTCGGAAAAAACTAGCCTTTCAGGGCAATATGAAAGTACCGCCCATCAATGTCAAAGAGGCCGTGTTGGAAGCCCTGCTCAGTTGGGCGGGCCCGGATGCCATCGACGAGATCCTCCGTCTCGCCCACGCCAACGAATCCATCGAACAAGGCTTTGAAGGGGTATCTCTCGATTCATTCCGACCCGGTCGTGGTTAAATCCTTCCGCATGGGTTCCCCATCAGCCAAGCCTTAGGTCTGCGGCTCTAAACCAGACTCTTCTTTGACCACCGGGAGGAACACTTTGACCGAGGTTCCCCTCGCGGGCTCGCTATGCACACATAACGTCCCACCGTGTCGGCGCACAATCCCCAGCACCGAAGGCAATCCCAGTCCCCGTCCTAGAAATTTGGTCGTATAGAAGGGATCAAAAATCGAGAAACGGGTTTCTTCATCCATACCACAGCCTGTATCGATCCATTCGAAATAGCCAAATAGTCCAGGCTCAAAATCGGGAAGAATCCAACGGGACGAGAGATCCTGGGGGTCGCATGGTTCCACTCCCACACAAAGACGGATCCCTCCGGGCGACGGACCAATCGCTTCGATCGCGTTTTCTAAAAGCCCCATCATTCCTTCCCGGAACCGTCCCACATCCATTTGGACGGGGATGAATTGTCCAGGGATCAAATGGTATTCCGCCCGGAATTCGATGGACTCAGGAATCCGTTCCGTGATAAGCGACACCATCTCTTCTGTAAACTGCCTTAGATCCTTGGGGACCATGACCAGATGACATTTCCCGGTATAGGATTGCATTTTCTGGCATAAAACGGCGGCCTGTTTGGAGGCTCTTTCAATCTGATTGAGGTTGATCTGAACAGAGGAATCGGGAGGCAAACCCAAGCGGGCCAGTTCGGTATTCCCCATGATGCACATTAACAAATTGTTGAAATTATGCGCAAGCCCGCCGGATAGGATCCCAAGATCATCCCACTTTTGCGCATAGCGCAAACGCGCTTCCAATTCCCGGCGTTCTTCATCCTCTTCATGCTGCCTGGTTATGTCCAGTCCCACAATCCAAAAAAACCGGTCCAGAGGTTCCCCATCCTCTTCCAAAACCGTTACCGCGATCACTCGCTTTTCTCCCTGCTTACACTGAATCCAGATCGCCTTCCCATGCAGGAGATCCCCTCCCTGGTTCCATTCTTCTGAGTTATTCAATATTTCCAGCAACGGCGTGAATCGCTTTTGAAATTCCAACGGATACCCGATATTTCCCCCGAGTTATAGCCGGTTACCCGCGCACACTCTTGGTTCCAATACACAATATTGCCCGAAGAATGGATGGCAGCCAGCATCACCGGCACATTCTCGGAAATATACCGTAACAGGATGTGGTCTTCGAGAAAAGAGGGCTCTGTCCCTTGCAGGGGATCCCCTGGAAGTGGAGTGTCTAGGGAAGAAAAGCCCGATTCCCGCCTGTTCTTCTTATGAAAGTGGACAAAAACCCCTAACGCCATCCCCAGAATCCCAAGGCTAGCCGCGCCAAGCGCTAGCCCCTGCAACCAGGGACTCTTCCATCCCCCAGCAAAAGCATGAGGGAACACCCCTTCTGTGGAGAGAGCAAAAACCGTCCCCTCCCAACGGAACAAGTCCATTGGGTTCAATCCAGAATCAGCCCCATTTCCCAGAAAGAAGGAGAGATTCTCCTTGACCATCGTAAAAAAAACAGAAAACCCCCACCAGCTTTCAATTTCATAAAAAGCCATCCTTATTCCTCCATGCCCTCGATGACGACTTCATGGCCCGGTTAGGGCTAAAAACACCGGTGACGAATCCGGCGGCCGAAGCAAACAAATTCCATTACACTATACAAAGATTCCGATCTTATTGGACAACAAGTAGCAAAATTTTTTATGATACAAAAATCAAAGGAAGGAACCGGGCTTTTCTCACACCGGGGTTACGAAAAATCCAGCAAGGAAACATCATCCGATTCCATCGACCGGTTGAGTTGCAGGGTTTCATACGTACTGCGAACCCCGGTCTGGATATGCATGGCCGCTTCCGCCAAGGGGCCACAAATTTCCCCGGTGGGATCATTCCGCCGGGCGAATTCGATGGATTCTTCGATTCGCTCCAAGGAGACCTTGCAGGTTTTGTACATGACCAGGAGCGCGTTAATATACTGGAATTGGTACAGGGTTTCGGGATCGTTTTCCGGAATGGTGCTCAGACAGGCCTCCACCTCCGCTATCCATTCATCAAATATCCCATCCCGAAGAAAGCGCTTCTTTGCCATAACACCCTTTCCCGTCGCGCGGATTCATCTCCGCTATTTTTTCAAGATAGTAAAAAATGACAATCGTTGCCTTTCATCCAATTTTCCACAATTGCTTTAACTCTGTCCAGCCTTGCCGCAGAATTTTTTTTCTTTGATAAGAAACCAATTGGGGGCACTGGGCGCAGACCTCCGGCGGGTGGCCTTCCATCAACCTGCGCTTGAGATCTTGCAGGAACGGATGGGCCCGCAGCACAAATAATTCTTCATCCGGCAGCCGCCCCAGGCGCAGGTTGGTAATATAGCAGCAGGGGAAAACCTCTCCCTTGCCCTGGATCATGGCATTGCGCCATAAAAAGGCACAATAGGCCGGTTTTTGCGGCGGATCCGTTGGCGGATCGGGCCGTTTTTCTTGCCACGTCTTGGCATGCGCCAGGGCTTTGAGATAACAATCGGGATCGATATCCCAAAAGTAAAAGCGCAACCCCAATTCCTCCGCCTGGCAGCGGGCGGATTCCACTTCGCACAGCAAGTCCTGCCAATCGACCGCCAGCGTCTCTTTCTGATGCGGAGATTGGTAGGTCACGGGATGCACCACCAATTCGCTTGCCCCCACCGCCTTGGCTAACGCGGGAAAGGCGGCCAGGTCATGCAGGTTTTGGCGCATGATGCCAAACGACAACAGCAAGACCGGCCGTTCGGCCCCCAATTCCGCCTTGAGCCGGGCCAGGGTTTTGATATTCTCGATGATCTTTTCGAAGCCTCCCGGCGGCCGCACCACGGCGAATACCTCGGGGGTGGAGGCATCGAGCGATATCCCGATGGCGCGGATGCCGCTTTCAATCAATTTACGGCACTTGGCCTCATCCATCAGAGTTCCATTGGTGGAGAGGCTGACATTCGCGCCAAACGAGGTGACATAGCGGACTTTTTCAAAATAATCCTTGTCAATCAACGGCTCACCCAAACCATAGAGACTGACCTCATTGGCCCGTTTTAAATATGGCTCCAATCCTTGGTAATACTCCATGGAAAGCCGCACATCCTTGGGCATCAGGTTCCCCTCGTTTTCGGCACGAGGGCATTGGATACAATTCAAATTGCAGTACGACGTGGTTCCCACCGAAAGTTCCAAGGGATAGGCCTTGGGTCTTTTGCGTTTCAGGAGTAAATCCAGATAGGCCTGGATGATATTGATCGATTTGCGAATTTTCATTTTTATGCTATTTCTCATTTCATGCCATCCGACACGGCTTGAGCCAGGTTTTCGTTTCGCCACCCGTCCAGCCGAGCCTATTATACCCAGTTTGTTCCCCGGCCAAAATCAGAGAGCCACCTGGATTTCAAAGCCAACCGGGGTGCAAGACCATCTCTCCGCCTCTTTTTCCCCTCTTTCTCCCTGGCGTGTTGGTATCATGGAAAAGAACGACTAAAATAAAGGCATATCTTGTATGGATAGGATCAAATCATGAAATTTTATGACCATCTCGCCGAGACGTACGATTATTTCATCCAGTGGGAAGACCGGATTCACCGGGAAGATCCGTTCTACCAGCACTTGCTACGGGAACGCCTGGGAACCTCCATCCTGGATTTGGGATGCGGCAGCGGCGGATTTTCTCTCCACTGGGCGGATATGGGGTACAATGTGGTGGGGATCGACAGTTCCATGGGGATGATCAAGCAAGCCCAGAACAAAGCCGAAGCCCAAGAGATCGATACAGAGTTTGCCTGCCTGCCCATGACTGATTTCACCGGGAAACTACAACAGCAATTCGACGCGGTCATCTGTGTCGGCAATAACCTGGCCCATATTTTAGAACCGGAACCCATGGTCCGGGTGTTTCAAGAGACCATCAAATCCCTGCGGCCTTCGGGTGTCGCGGTATTCCATATCCTCAACTACCAGCGCATCCTGGACAACAAACGCCGCGATTTTCCGGTAAAATCCCATACCGTGGGTGAGGATGAGTACCTTTTCATCCGGTTCTACAATTTTTTGCAAGACCTCTTGGAATTCAACATGGTCGTCGCCAGCAAAAAAGAGGGGCAATGGACCTCGCGCAGCATGTTGGTCAAACACCGCCCCTGGGCGAAGGGTGAACTCTTGACTCTGGCCAAGCAAGCCGGTTTCACCGATATCATGACCTATGGCAATTATCAGTTTGAGGAATTCGATCCCAAAGAAAGCCAGGATCTGATTCTAGTCTGCGAAGTCAACGAAGAACTCGACGACGAATTTGAAATTTATACCGAACCCAAGCGCTGAATCCGGACCCGTTCCAAGAGCGGGGGGAGTTCCGTTTTTTGAAAATGGCTGGGGCCCGCATGGCGGGCCGCCGCCGAAGCGCAAGCGATGGCATACCGGAACAAATCCGCTTCGGATTTGTTCCGGGCCAGACCGTAAGCCAGTCCTGCCGCCAGTGCATCCCCACAGCCAACGGTATCAACTACTTCCTCTTCCGCCATGGGAAGCGACACATGCCAGATCCCTTGCGGAGTTCCCGCGATCATCCCCCCCGCTCCCAGCGTGAGAATGAGGATGGGCACGGCATGACGCGATTGCAGAACCATCATCGCCTGGGCACCCGCTTCAAGGGATTCGAGAGGAAATCCCACTAGTTCTTCCGTCTCGCTTTGGTTGATTTTCACGACGAATGGCCGGGCCGCTACGCCTTTCGCCAGCGGCTCTCCGCTGGCGTCCAACACCACCAGCGCTTGGTAATCTTTGCATTCTTCGATCATGACAGAATAGATGGAGGGATCGATCCCCAGGGGCAAACTGCCCGAAATCACCACAATATCCCGCGGGTTCAGCCGATTGATCAGGGTATCGATCAGCCGGTCGGCCAAGAGAGGCGAAACCGGTTCTCCCTTCGTCTGGATGTGGGTTACTGTCCGGTCTCCATTATCCAGCAGGGTCGCGTGATAGCGCATCATCACCGGCCCAGTAACCGGCAAGAACGTAATCCCATGCTGGCTACATGCGTGCTGATATAACGGAAAACAGGCTTCGTTCAAAATCGTGTAAGTTGCCGAGGTCTCTTCCAGGCAAGACAGCGCATACGAGACATTGATCCCCTTTCCCGCCGGCACCATTTGAAAATCCGCGCAGCGGAACGTGGTTCCCTTTTGGAAGTGGGGCACATGATAAATTAAATCGACAACCGGATTGAATGTGATGGTGTGAATCATAATCAGCGCTTTCTGAACTCAGAATTCATACAGGATAAGCCCAAACGTTCCCCCTGCCTAGACACAGAAACCGCCTTCCCTTTTTACCTGTCCAGTTTTTTGCAGGGCCTTTGGCCTTCGTAAAAAATCAAATATCGTAAATAGAAAAACACCTTATCTCAGAAAGGAAACCCATCCGCCATGCCAGCTCTTCTGGAAATGAACAACGTCACCGTGATTCGGGATGGCAAACGCATCTTGGACCAAATTTCATGGACCATGCAATCCAACGAACATTGGGCGGTCATCGGCAAGAACGGCGCGGGGAAATCGTTCTTACTGCAACTGCTTTCAGCCAATTTTCACCCCACCGCGGGCACCGTGCGGGTGATGGGGGAAGAACTGGGCAAAGTCAACCTGTGGGATTTGCGTACCAAAATTGGGCTGGTCAGCGATACCTTGCACCGCCGCTACCACGAATACTTGCCTATGATCGATGTCGTCTGCTCGGGATTTTTCGCCAGTATCGGGTTATATGACGCTGTCACCGCTGAAATGCGTCACAAAGCCGAAGCCATTCTGGAACAGACCGGCCTCGCCGCCTTGCGCGACCGGGCGTTTGGCGATTTGTCCCATGGCGAACAGCGGCGCACTTTGATCGCTCGTGCGCTGGTTTTCAATCCCCGCATTTTGATCCTGGATGAGCCTTGCAGCGGGCTGGATATCCCCAGCCGGGAAAGTTTTCTGGGGCTGGTGCAAGAACTCGGTGAAGCGGGCCATAATTTGGTTTTTGTCACCCACCACATGGAAGAGGTATTGCCGGTCATCAGCCATGTGCTGTATATCAAGGATGGATTGGTTTTCGCCCAGGGACCCAAGGAAAAGATGATGCAATCGCATGTGCTCGAACCGGTCTTCGATTACCCAATTCCCTTGGTCCAAAGTGAGGGGCGCTACTGGCCCAAATTTTTCACGTGATCCGCCTGCGCGCGGGGTCCGCCCGGCCCGGAAGGTCATCCCAGACGCCGAACCGATCCCTTTGATTCTGTTGCCAATCTGATACACTACTAGCTTTTGAGCGTCAATAGCATACTCAATCCATTGATTACGGCTATCGTTTACAAAACACCCAGAAAGAAAGGTGCGGAGGTTTTCATGAAAACATACAAGATCGCGGTTTTAGGCGGAGATGGCACAGGGCCCGAGGTGGTCCGCGAGGGGATTAAAATCCTCAATGTCTTACAAGCAAAAGCCGGTTTCAAGTTGGAATTCGAAGAGTTTGATTGGGGGGGAGACCGGTACCTGGCAACGGGAGAAATCCTGCCCAAAAACGCCTCCGATATTCTTCGCCAATTCGACGCCGTCTACCTGGGCGCCATCGGGCATCCCGATGTCAAACCAGGCATTCTGGAAAAAGGCATTTTGCTGCGTCTCCGCTTTGAACTGGATCAATACATCAACCTTCGGCCTGTCAAACTGTATCCAGGCGTATGGACCCCCATCAAGGACAAAGGGCCCAAGGAAGTGGATTTCGTCGTCATTCGCGAGAACAGCGCGGGGATCTATACCGGCAGCGGCGGAGTGATCAAAGAAGGCACGCCAAACGAAGTAGCCATTCAAGAGATGGTCTACACCCGCTTCGAAGTGGACCGCTGCTTGAAATACGCGTTTGAATACACCCGCAAGCGCAACAAAACCAACACCCTGACCTTGTGCGGCAAGACCAATGTCCTCACCTACGTTTATGGTCTGTGGGAACGGGCGTTCCACGAAATGGGCCAGAAAGACTTCCCCGATATCAAACGCGATTACGCGCACGTCGACGCCACCACCATGTGGATGGTAAAAAATCCAGAATGGTTCGATGTCATCGTGACCGGCAACATGTTCGGCGATATCATCACCGACCTGGGCGCCATGGTGCAAGGTGGGATGGGTGTGGCCGCCGGCGGCAATATCAACCCCGAAGGCGTGTCCATGTTTGAACCCATCGGCGGGTCCGCCCCCAAGTACACCGGCCAGAACGTCATCAACCCCATCGCTGCGATCTCGGCTGGGCAGATGATGCTGGAACACCTGGGCGAAGAAAAAGCCGCCAAGATGATGGATCAAGCCATCTCCGATTTCCTCGGCAGCGGCACCTTGCCTGGTTTGAGTGTCAAGGACATCAAAGAAGCCGGTCTCTCCACATCCAAGATCGGAGACATGATTGCGCAGCGCGTGCAAGATATGTAATTCCACTTCGGGAGCAAGATCGTACTTTATTTTTCAAACATAGAGGGGAAGGCTGGCCTTCCCCTTTTCTTTGAGAATTATTCCCGGATAAGATAGGACAAAGCAATGCCTAGCCATATTGAACCCAAACACACAACAACCCAAACAACCCCGACTGATGGAGGGAAGAGATGAAAAAAACCGTCCTGTTTTTATGGTTCTGCCTAATTCTGGCCAGCGCCACTTTGGCTCAAGACAATCCGGTGCAACCGGAGCAGACCGCACCCGATGCCGCCGTGGAAGCCGTTCCCGATCCAGCCCCCGCCACGGATGCAAACCACACCTCTGAGACCGCACTGCACAGCGAAGCCGCGGGCCATGGCGGAGGCCATGCCAACCTGGGCGAGGAACTGCCCCTGTGGACGGGCATTCCCTTCGTTGGAATCTTACTCTCGATCGCCCTCTTTCCGCTCTTCGCTCCCCATTTCTGGCATCATCATTTCCCCAAAATTGCCTTTGGCTGGGCGCTGCTCTTGGCCATCCCATTCGTCTTCGCCTACAAGGGTATCGCGGTGTATGAGATCGTCCACATTCTTCTGTTGGATTATGTTCCCTTCATTATCCTGCTGTGGGCACTGTATACCGTCGCGGGTGGGATTTTGTTGCGCGGCACCCTGGTCGGGACCCCTGTCGTCAACACCGGGATGCTTTTAATTGGCACGATTTTGGCCTCTTGGATGGGAACCACCGGCGCGGCCATGCTGCTAATCCGCCCCTTCCTGCGCGCCAACAAGTACCGTAAAAACACCACCTTCATGGTGTGTTTCTTCATCTTCCTGGTCGCCAACGTGGGCGGTTCCCTCACCCCGCTGGGCGATCCCCCGCTCTTCCTGGGCTTTTTGCATGGGGTTCCCTTCTTCTGGACATTCAATCTGCTGACCGAAATGCTCTTCGTTTCGGGGATTCTGCTGGTGATCTATTTCTTCATGGATCTGTATTTCTATAAGAAAGAAAATCCCACCCCACCGATGGAAGAGAAAGTTCCGCTCAAACTGGAAGGCTGGCACAATTTCTTCTTATTGGGCGGAGTCGTCGGCGCAGTCCTCATGAGCGGTTTGGTCCATATGGGCGAGATCAATATCTTTGGGATTCACCGCGCCACCCAGGATGTCCTGCGGGATGTACTGCTTATCCTCATTGGGATCGCTTCCCTGGTAACGACCTCCAAAAAAGTCCGCAGTGACAACGAATTCACCTGGTTCCCCATCCAAGAAGTCGCCTATTTGTTCGTCGGCATTTTCATTACCATGGTGCCCTGCCTCTTGATCCTCAAAGCGGGCCCCAACGGAGCCGCCAAGGCGCTCTTTGACATTGTGGAACAGCCGTATCATTATTTCTGGATCACCGGGCTGCTCTCCAGTTTCCTGGACAACGCGCCGACTTACCTGACCTTCTTCGGTACCGCCCAGGGGCAGTTCTACCCCGGCATGCCGGAAGCGCAGGCGGTTCCTCTGCTTTTATCCGAGAACGCCATTTATCTGAAAGCCATCTCCACCGGGGCGGTCTTCTTCGGCGCCAACACCTACATCGGCAACGCGCCCAACTTCATGGTCCGTTCCATCGCGGAAGAATCCGGTACGCCAATGCCCAGTTTCTTTGGCTATTTCTTCCTCTATGCTTGCACCATCCTGCTGCCAATCTTCGTACTGACCACCTGGATCTTCTTCTAGGCGATACCCAACACCAGAAACAGAGAGGGGGAACGCGGTGACGCGCTCCCCCTTTTTCTTTGCTTAAAACACCACAACCTATGATGACAAATCGTTTTTTCTGGTTTACTCTATAGAAAATCAATCCCTCCAGGAGAGCGGACCATGAAACGAGTAGGCGTGATTCTTGCCGGATGCGGCGTATTAGACGGAAGTGAAATTCACGAAGCGGTACTCACCCTTCTTTACCTGGACCGGGATGGCGCGGATGTGCAGTGCTTTGCCCCGGATAAACCGCAGATGCACGTTGTCAACCACCTCACCAAACAGCCGGTGGATGGCGAAACCCGCAACGTCTTGGTAGAAGCCGCCCGCATCGCCCGGGGGCAGATCAAACCCCTTTCCGAACTGCGCATGGAAGATATCGACGCCGTCATTATCCCCGGAGGCTTCGGCGCCGCCAAGAATCTCTGCACCTATGCCACCCAAGGGGTGGAATGCGAGATCGACTCCGATATGAAACAGGTGATTCAAGAAGCTGTGGCGCAAGGCAAAGTGGTGGGCGCGATCTGCATTTCCCCCGTGGTGGTTGCCAAGGCCCTTCAGGAAAAAGGGCTGCACCCCAAACTGACCATCGGCACCGATCCCGGCACCAACCAGGATTTGGCCGACCTGGGCGCGGAAGCGATTGACCAGGCGGTCAACGAGATTATCGTGGATGAAACCTTGCGTATCGTCACCACGCCCGCCTACATGCTGGGCCCCAGCATTTCCCATGTCGCCTTGGGGATCAAAAAACTGGTGGATAAAGTTCTGGAGTTATAACAAACCAAGCAATCACCTGGCGCATCCGTGGGAACAGGTCAACTAAGGCGCGGGGGAAAGACAATCCCCCGCCGTTTCTATTCCGCGGCATCGGGACAGGAATCACAGGGGACTTCACACGCCACCGCACGGTTCCGACCAGAGTTTTTGGCGAGATACAGTCCCTTATCCGCGGCCTGGATCAACCGCTCCGGCAGCAGCCCTGCACTGGGAACAACCGAAGCGATACCGATGCTGACCGTCACCACCGGGCGTATCATGGACATATCATGAGGCCAGGCTTTTTCTTCCACCAGCGAGCACAATTTTTCCGCGAAACTCGTAGCCTGCGCGATGTGGGTATCCGCCAGCAGGATGACAAATTCCTCTCCGCCATAGCGCGCGAACAAGTCCCCCGGACGCTTCACTTGTTGCTGCAAGAGATTCGCCACCATCTTCAAGCATTCATCTCCAGCCAAATGACCATAATGGTCGTTAAAATTTTTAAAAAAATCCACATCACAAAAGAGCAAGGATAGAGCGGTTTGATTGCGCAC
>JAVFAP010000002.1:0-22123 GCA_034002445.1 bacterium
GATCTGATAGCCAGCCATCCAGAGGCGTAATAATTTTTTTTCTTCCCGGCATTCACTTTGTTCTTCCTAGGGTTAATGATACAATCTGGTTACTTAATTGGATGAGAAAGAGATAATATTGCCATGCCCATTCGCAAAGCCCGGATTACGGATGTCCGTCCAATCAAAAAACTCATAGACGATTACATGCTGGAAGGATTCATGCTGCCTCGCCCCCTAAGCGAACTGTATGAAAATATCCGTGATTTTTTTGTGCTTGAAGAGGATGGGGGTATCCAAGGGAACGTCGGCTTGCACATCGTTTGGGAAGACCTGGCCGAGATCAAATCCCTGGTGATCGGCAAACCTCACCGGAAACAAGGATTGGGGAAATTGCTGATTGACACCTGTCTGGAAGAAGCCAAAAAACTGGGTGTCAAGCGCGTTTTCGCGCTGACCAAGATCCCAGAATTTTTCATTAAACTCGGCTTTATTGAACTGGATAAATCCGAACTTCCCCATAAAGTGTGGGCGGAATGCATCAAATGCCCAAAATTTCCAGAATGCGACGAAATCGCGGTCTGCTACTTTCTTAAAGACGAAGACGCCCCAGCCGAAATAGGCCAATAACCATTTGTATTGTTCCGGCTAAACGCTCCCTGCTGGGGACTTGGGATTGGTATCAATAGAGACGAAGGATAAAAAGCCATGTTTTTAGCCCGTGTTGTTGGGACGGTGGTCGCGACCCAAAAGGACCACAAGCTCGAAGGCCTCAAATTGATGATCGTACGGCAATTCACCATCGATCTGGAACCGACGAACACCTTCCTAGTCGCCGCGGATTCGGTTGGTGCGGGAAAGGATGAGATCGTAGTCTGCTGCACGGGATCCTCAGCCCGTCTGACCGAACGGACAGAAGGCCTGCCGGTTGACACAGTTATCATGGCCATCGCGGATTCCTTGGAAATTGAAGGCAAGATCATTTATAAAAAGTCGTAAGATTGATTTCACGGTCCGATGCGTAGGAAAACGCCGGACTGTTTGACTCCAATTCCCCCGATTGGGTAACCAGGATGAATATTGCAACCGTCATTGGCTCGTTATGGGCCACCCAAAAGCATCCCAGTATGAATGGGATGAGTTTTCTCATCATTCAGCCTCTGGATCAATACCGGAAACCGTTTGGGAAGCCGGTTGTAGCCGTCGATCCCAACAATCAAGCGGGGAAGGGCGAAACGGTATTTTATGTCGAAAGCGGCGACGCCGCCGAGATCATGCCCAATCATTCCATGCCCTCCGATGCGACCATCATTGGGATTATCGATAGTCTGTCCACCGATAAAAAGTAACTAGAACCAAAACGGAGAATTCTAAATCCATGCGCCTTGCCCGTGTCATCGGTACCGCCGTATCCACCTTGAAACATGACGCCTACAAGGGGCGCAAACTGCTGTTGGTCGAGCCCATCTCACCCGAAGGCAAGGCCATCGGACCTGCCACCCTCGCGGTGGATTATGTAGGTGCGGGAGAAGGGGAGTACATCCTGGTCGGCGCTGCTCCCGGCGTGGCGAAAGATGTCTTCGAGGTGGATATCGCTCCCATCAACGATTTGGTGATGGGCATCATCGACGAGGTGGAAATCGACGGCAAAATCACCTTGCGCGCCAATCAGCCCAACCCCACCCCTTGATCCAGCGGGCATGGAATTTCCCCGCTCCACGGGATTGTTGGCAATGAACCATCCTTTTCTGCAACGCTGGGCCTGGACCCTCCCCTTATTCGTAGGAATCATCGTTATCGCGATCACGCTGCCGGCGTATTTTCAAGACGATGATTTTTCCATCTACTGGTGGCTGCTTTATGACAGCCCCTCCCCGATCCACTGGTTCGAGGTATGGGATATGGGGCTTTGGCGGCCTTTCCACTTGATGATCTACTGGTTCGAAGCCCGGCTGTTTGGGAGCGAACCAATTTTTTACCGCCTGTTTCATGGCCTGCTTTACCTTCTCTCCATTGGCCTGTTTCTCCGCCTTTGCACCGTGATCACCAATTCCCGCCAGACCGCCCTGGTGGCCTCGCTCCTCTTTGCGGCGTCTTTCAGCCATTGGCAAGCCATCTACTGGATCTGCGCATCCTCGGAAATCTTGGTTGGACTGTTTGGATTGATTTTCTTTTTATCCCTTGTCAGTCTGAGTAATTCAACCACGAAATGGGCCGTCTTTATGGCGATTGGCAGTCATCTGGCGGCCTTGCTGGTGAAGGAAAATGCCGTCGCCCTCCTACCCATTGCCTGTTTGTATTGCTGGATGAGTTCAGCCCACTGGCCGCTTCTTAAGAAGAAAGCCCTTTTATGGGGTTTAGCGCTCCCGTGGTTTCTGTCTCTGGCCTGGCATGCCTGGCTGGCTGCCCAGGGGCAAGCGGTGCAAACGGGTATTTATTCGCCAACCGGACTCCATCTACTGGAAAATTTTGGCGCATTCCTGGTGCAGTTAGTTCTGCCCGGCTATACCCGGCCTGCTCCCATTGCGGTCTGGACGGTTCTGGCCGTCTTCTCGGGGCTTCTGGTTTGGGCTGGAACGCAAAAAAAATGGCTCATTTTTGGGGCCACTGCCTGGACGGGGATCAGCATCATCCCCTATATCGGGATCGATATTCCCAACTATTACCCCAGCCGCTATTTGTATTTCCCCAGCATGGGCTTTGCCCTGTTTGCCGCGATGATGCTCAAGCCGCTTTGGAGCATCTCACGTCAAGCCTGGGTTTGGACAAGCCTGGCGCTTGCCGTATGGGTTGTGTTCAATCTCAGTCTGTATCAACTCCACCCTGATGTCCATTTTTTTCAGCGGCATGATGCCCTGCATCGACGCGTGGTCCAGGAACTCCGGCTCTATTCGATGCCCGCTATCGATCACCTCGCAGTCACGGGACTCGACCTTCCCCTGACCCAGGAAACCATGCCGGATCTTCTCCGCTACCTCATCGCCCTCAATGAAAGCCCTCCCCAAACCATCTGGACGCAGCCACCCTGGCCCGAGCAACCAAGCCTGATTCTGAATTGGGATGGCAAGAAATTCCTGCCTGTTATCCAGTAAATTTTCAACCTTTGGATAAGCAAGGAGTGGGCTCCATCCAGAAGTGCCATCCAGGAATCAGATTCTTATCCCATCACACGCTTGACTCTATTTGAAATCCGCTTGCACTACTGAGCATCCACTCAGAGGTTCGGATCGGTTCGAAAGTTAATCCGTGGCTACGAGTGGTGTACAGCAGAAGCAATCATTCAGGGTGGATGATTGAAAGAGGCGTGGGATGCTCATCCTGCAGGGGGTGGAATCAGTCCGTGATCTGGGGATTGATTTGAAGACAATGGAAATGAAGAAAAGGGCAAAGCCCGGAAGCTTTGCCCTTTAGTTTGTTCAAGTTAGACGAATTGCAGACGATTACAGGCCCAGAAGAGCGTAATCGAAGACATTCGCGGTATCCTTCAGCAGACGGACGGTCACATCGTCAACGACGAAGTTCGCGCCACTCGACTGAACTACGACAAACAAGGAACCGGCTTTCGCCAAACCACTCGCGGTCACTTTTTCCCAGTCGGCGCCAAAGTCAACGGCTTGCGCGCGGGTTTCTTTCGCACCATCTGTCACGTGCAGATAGAAGGTCCCAGCGCCGCCAAGTTTCTTGACCCAGCATTCGGCTGTGTACAGACCAGCGTCAACATCAGAGGCTTGCAGCATGAGGTTAACGACTTGCGAGGTACCATCCAAAGCGATTGAACCAGCAGTACCACCGGCAAAGTGGTTTTCTGTG
Source organism: bacterium (assembly GCA_034002445.1). Lineage (GTDB taxonomy): Bacteria > Hinthialibacterota > Hinthialibacteria > Hinthialibacterales > Hinthialibacteraceae > JAVFAP01. The sequence goes on from JAVFAP010000002.1 coordinate 3,790, forward strand.
GATTCGCCAGCGAGGGCGGCTTCAAAAGCAATACCCAGGCTCGCTACAGGGGCTTTCGCGTTAGCAATCACGGCATAATTCGCCAGAGGACCAACGTTGATCACCTGCAGGTTGGAGATAGTCACGGTGATAGCGGAAGTACCAGGGTTGAAGACCTGGAAGCCAGGCAGCACGCTGCCAGACTTGCTCTTCATCGTCGCGGCAACGTTCTTCACCACGCCAGTTTGAATGAAATCGGCGCCAGTGATCAGTTCATACGCGATCTTGTTCGCAGCGCCCGTGGGCAGATCCGCGATCGAAGCGGCATCAAAACCGACAACCGCGATGGACGCGCCAGCGGAGCTGGAGTTGTAATTCAACGACACGGTGGCATCAGCACCAGCCGCAACACCCGCGTTCGCTACAAACAGGGCACCTTCACCCGCATCGGCGGTGATGGTCACAGCACCATTCGCAAACGAAACATCGGCGGCCGGGGCAGTACCAGCAGCCAGCTGCATGAAAGTCGCGGCTTCCATGGCAACGTTCGTGGCTTTCGCGGCGAGAACATGGACGGCATCCGCTGTGTTACCCAGGGTAACGACGAACGGGCCGGCGAAATTCGCGTCGGCAGCCAGGGTGTAAGACCCATCAGCAGCGATCGTAGCGGTCAAGCCACCAAACGCGGCAGAGCCAGCGCCTTCGGCTTTCACTTCGCTGGAACGAACATACAACCCGGTTTCGGTTTGAGAAACGCTGACTTGCCCGATGGTCGCCAACAAAGCGGCAGAACCCGTCGCGGAAGAGCCAGTCAATTCCCCTGTACCACCCACCAACGCCAGGGCATCTACGGACGCAACACTGCTTCCAGGAACGATCGCGTTCAAGAAAGCGTTGCCGCCGCTCACACCCGCCAAGCGGTTGTTGTTGTCAATACCAGGAACATTCGAAATGAGTCCATTGCTGGTTACAGCCACGCTGTCAACAGTGATGGATTCGCCACCAGCGGTTGCTGTAAACGAAACAGCCGCTTGGCCAGCAGTCGCACCGGCCGGAACCGTTACAACACCATTCGCATCGACGCTAGCGCCAGAAGCGGTGTAGCCAATGGTCGCACCCGTTGCGCTGTCAAAGAAATCATCCAGATCGAAAACACTATTTGCCGGGAAGCCTGGAGCCATTCTGACGTCAGGCGTATCGGTACCGAACAGTGTAGCCGCGTTGACAGGAGCCGCAAACAATGCGAGAACTGCTACTAGACTTGCCAGTGTTAATACAGGCACTCTCCTCATCCGATTAATTCCCCCTTTCCTTTAGGGACTAAAAATTTTTTTTTGGTGAACTAAAGCACCAATCTCAAATCACACTTTTTTGGCGACTTCGACCTCCTTTCTCAAAACCCCTCTCATTACCCTTCTTGTATCGGAACCGGATGGATTCTGCTTCCTAAACCGAGATCATCCGGCCTTTTGGCTTAATATAGGGTACCCAGAAAAAAATGTCAAGACATTTTATAAATTTTCCTCATTTTTTAAATTCATACGTTTTCGCCACTTCTTATCTTTCACCCTACCATAGAAAAAACAAAAAAACAAGAGAAGAATTCGGAAAAAGTAAATATCGATGTAATGAATCCACGAAAGATACCCAAACTGGGTCTTCATCCGGCAGGGATGAGCCCATTTCAAAACCAACGAGCCCAGCAGCCGTCGCAACCCCCAATTGCTTAGCAGATAGTAATGCCGCAACCATTCGTGATAATAATGAAACTCGATCTCGCCCCGCTTCGTCCGGCCAGGCTCGGCATAATGATGCACGATCCGTACAGCGGGGTCCAGATAGAAGCCGTACCCCATCTTCCCGATCCGCTGGCATAAATCCCCATCTTCAAACAAGTAAAAGTAAAACTCATCGAATCCTCCCACCGCTTCCACCACATTCCGCCGAAAGAGCGCGAAACAGGTCGATAACGCCGCGGGATGGGCTTGATACGTGGTCGCCTGGACCGGATCGTAGATCCCCTCCCAATTGGTGCAGGGGCTGTAACACCAGATTTGGGTGGTTTCCCGGTCTGTATAGATCCCCCCGGAAGCCCCCGCAATTCGGGGGTGCGCCTCCAAGTAGGCCACCAGCCGCGCCAACCCGCCAGGGGTCAGTAATTCCGCATCCGAATCCATATAGAGCACATAGGCGCCTTGGGCCATCGCGGTGCCTTGATTGCGGGCTTTGCTCGCGCCCAGGTTCTTGGTGTTTTCGATTAAAATCACATCCGGCTGCTGACGCAGCCACGCCACGGAATGGTCGGTCGAACCATTGTCCACAACAATGTACTCAATCGCGGGATACTGCTGCGCTTGCAGCGACTGGATCGCGGCTTGCAGCAGGGCACACCGGTTCCAATTGACAAAGACCGTGGAAATCAACGGATTTTCGTTCTTCATTTGACCGCTGCCCGCTGCGCTTGCCATTCCAGCATGCTCGATAACACAAAGCAGCTGTGACAACAGTGGCATCCGGTAATCGCGTCCCGCCGCGCTTCCGCCTCGGGAGCATGCCACAACGCCCCTAAATCAAAATCATAATCGGCCAAATGCGCGAACGGCTTGGTGAACTCGCAAGCCGCGACCGCTCCATCACTATAGATCGTCCCGATGGTCCGACCGGCTGTCAGGCAGCGGAATGGGGCGGGCCTTCCCATATACATATCCACTTGGATACCCAATTGTTTCACAAAATCTCGATGTACGCCGCCCTCGCGCTCATCCACCCGGCGCAGAACCGCCATAATCTCATCCAGTGCCTCGCGGGGAGGAAAGTCGCAATCCCGGGGATTTTCTTCCACCTTGATTTCCGGGGGTATGCCCCAAGCCGAGTGCCCGCTGCCCCTCACGATATCGAAAGCATGCTCCACCCCCACATCCTCATGCAAAAAGCGGGAAAGAGAATCGATCTCTTTGTAGTTGCTCTTATTAATATTGGTCAGCACCACCAGGCGGAAGTAGGCATGCTTCTTTTTCAACTCCACCAAGCGACGGAGATGGGCAACCGTGCGTTCAAAGCCTCGCGGTGTTTGCCGCAGGGTATCATGCGTTTCCTGGAACCCATCCAAACTCACCTGGAAGGAAAGATGGCTCTGATATTGCTGCGCCAATTTTTTCTCCACCAAGGCGATCATGGGCTCGATCGCCAGCGCGTTGGAATCGATCTGCACATGCTTCGCCCCATTGTCGCGGAAGAACACCTCCACAATCTGGGCCAGATCCTTTCGCAAAAATGGTTCCCCCCCGGTGAGGACCATGGTCCGCAGGGGCGGGATCGAATGCGCCAGTTTGGTGATTTGTTCCAACGAAAGTTCCGCCCCGGGATCGTCGATGCGTTGCCAGAACATGCAATGCTGACAGCGCATATTGCACCGATCGGTAACGAAGAGAATTAAATCCTGGAGTTGAGGTTCGGGGTACGTTCCCCGGGGATCCATCTCCGCGACGGAGGACGAGCGAAAAAAGGAGAAGAGTCGCATTGCAATCCAGTGCTCTTTATAAGAAGATTGTTTGAAATCGTGTTTGACGTTCTGTTAGAAAGTCCATCATAGCAGAGCCTTATGTCCAGGCAACGGCAAGACCCCATTCCCCCATCCGATCCCGTGCTGCCCCGCCCGTTTGTCCCTTTGGCGCTGGCCTTCATGGGAGGGATCCTGTATGCCCATTCTTTTCCCGTATCCATTCCCCTCTTGCTGGCGGCTTTTCTTTTCCTCTCATTCGCGGCGTGCAAACGGGTAGGGACATTCATCTCTCCCATCGTGCTCACGGGTATCCTGGCCGCGCTCTTGGGCGCTCTTCGGATGGAAACCAGCCTGCTCCACCAGCAAAGCCTGCTGTACCAGGTACAAGAACTCTGTGCCAACAGCCCCTACCTCTTGCACGGAACGGTGGAAGAAATCAGACCCGGATATGCGGAAAACATCACGTTGAATCTCGGGGAAGTCACAATCCAAAATCGGGGAATCGATACTCGGTTTCCCGGAAAAATCACCCTCTCCCTCCCCAGCCAAAGCCTTGTTTCCATGCAAGTCGGGGATCGCATCCTGGCCCAGGTCCGGCTCAAGCCTTGGCAGGGTCCGCGAGTCCCCCTTTCCTTCAATTGGGAGGAGAATCAATATGCCCAGGGCATTGTGGCGGAAGCCGAATGGGATCTGTACACCCCCCTGCTCGTTTCCCCCACCCGCTGGTCCCCACTGCGCGGACTCGCCTACGAGGCCCTGGCGGCGGTGCGTGCCCGCTTGCCCATTCCCGCAAATCAAGACGAAACCACAGGTTTATTGGCCGCCATGGGTTTGGGCATTCGCGCCGCCTTGCCGCCGGAGGTAAAAACCGCGCTCAGCCAGTCCGGCCTGGCACATATCACCTCCATCAGCGGGCTCCATGTCACATTGATCCTGGTGCTGCTAGCTTTTGGCCTGAAAAAAGCAGGGCTTACCAGAAAGCAAGCCACTCTCCTCACCACCTTCGGCTCTGTCTTTTACATCTTGCTGGCCGGTCCCTGTATTCCCATCCTTCGCGCCGTGATCATGGCCTATGTCGTACTGGGGGAAGCGTTCGTCCAGCGCCGGTTTTCATCCCTCAATTCCTTGGCCCTGGCCGCCATCCTCTTGCTGGCCTTGAGTCCACGCGAGTTGTTTCTGCCCTCCTTTCAGTTATCTTTCAGCGCGGTGTTGGTGCTCATTTTGTTCCACCCCTGGGACCGCTGGCTGGCGCATAAGATCCCATTCCAGGCGCTTTCCTGGCTGCCGCGCTCGCTGATGACATCCACCCTTGTCGTGATTGGGCTGGCCCCATTCACCATATCGGTTTTTCATTATTGGAGTTGGGGCGCCATCTTCGGGAATCTGGCCGCGATTCCGCTGGTAACGGTCCTGTTGCCGCTCTTCTATCTCTGGCTGGTATTGCTCCCCTTTCCCTTCTTGTCCGAATGGCTAGGCCTCCTCGTCAATCTGCTGACATTATCCCTTTGGAACGTCATCGATTATTTTGGGACTCAGCCAGAATTCATCATCTCCCTGCCTTCTCCCGGCCCCTTGCTTTCCTGTCTGGGATTCGCGGGATTTTTATTTCTCTGCCAGCCCATGCAACCCCTGTGGCTGGGCAAGCGGTATTCCTTTAGGTCCCACCACCTCACTCTTTTATTATTTCTGCTGGGGCTATCGATGCAGGGATTGCCCCCTTGGTTTTCCCCTTATCGGATTGATTTTCCCGCCCTGGGGCAAGGAGATTGCACCTTGATCCGCACACCCGCCGGGCATGTCATCCTCATTGACGGCGGCCCTCCGCCAAAAGATATACCGCCAGGCAGCGCGCCCCTCTTGGTGAATTACCTGAAATCGCTGGGGATACGGCGGATCGACCTGCTTGTCCTCACCCACCCGCAGGCAGATCATATTGGTTGCTTTAAGGAGATTGCCGAAGAGTTCCCTGTCGCCCTCTTTTGCGAAGGCGCCCCAGACATGCGCAACATCCCCTACCAGGCTCTTCGCCAAACCTTGGAAGCGAAAAAGATCCCCATCCGCAGCCTCTTGGCAGGCGATTGCATCCCCTTGGATGATTCATTACTATTCCGGGTTTTGCATCCCCACACTCACACCCTTACCCCAGACCAGGATCCCAATGAATTATCGGTAGTCCTGCTGGGTTGTCTTTCCCGCTTCCGTTTCTTGTTGACAGGGGATATTGGGGCGAAGGAAGAAGAGCGTCTGCGCCAAGAGTCCCCCTCCATGCCAGTGGATCTGCTCAAGGTGCCCCACCATGGCAGCCGCAATTCCAGCAGTGGACTGTTTGTATCAGCAACCCGCCCCCGGGCCGCGGTGATCCTGGTGGGAATCAATCCCTACAGCCAGCCCCATCCAGAGATCATCACCCGCTACAGGCAAACCGGCAGCGCCGTATGGCGCACCGATCAGGATGGAACCCTTCAACTGCTTCTCCGGCCCCAGGGATGGAGCCTGTATGCCTCCAGAAGCAACACATTACACCGCTTCCCAACACCGTAAGGACGGATGAAATTGGTTTTGGACGGCTGTCCATCAAAACGTATCGGGCTTTTCCTCAAAAGAAAGACCTATAAAACACACCATCTAATCGGTTTTAACGAAATAATCGAAATTCCGGAACTTTCCCCCCCATGTTCCGTTGACATGGCAATCGCTTATATTTTATATTAAAAATAATCATAAATAAATCAAACAGGGAATCTAAGGGGAGAGATCTTTGGATGAAGAAAGGAGAACGAGCCTTAGAGTCTATGCACAAGTCAACAGGTCTTTCGAATCGAGTACAGTCACACTCACAAAAGAAAGGAAAGTTTTCAATGAGTAAACATCTTATATTTAGCGTATTCACATTGCTTGCCCTCGCACTTGTAGCCGCTCCGATGGCGCAGGATTTACCTTACAGCCATGAGGAAGCGGGAGTCACCGTCCTGGTCCCTGATACCATTTTGTTCAAATCCACTGTGGCCATGGGGAAATATTGGGAACCCTTCACCGACGTGTTTGGGGATGGCACCATCGCCATTATCGCTGGCGCATTTCCGGAAGGGAAAACCGAAGGGTATAACTCCAAGGTCGCTTTTGTGGCTCCGGATGGAACCATTAGCGAATATTGGGCCTTCTACGCGGACAACGGAACTCCCTACACCGGGGGCTTCAACGAAACCCGCAAGGATGGGAATCCTCCCCGGATCGCTGCCGACCGCCGTGCTGGCGGGGTTCGGTACATCACCGGGCAAGAAGCCACTCCCTTTGAATATGCGGCATTCCGGACAGACGGTCGCTGGGAAAAAGATTTCGTTTATGTAGGGAACCAAGTCGCGGCAGTCCAGATTTTTGAGAAAACCGCAACCGGACCCAAGCCGATCACCAAAGTCATCGATCCTGTTTTCGGTTCTGGGGATATTGAAGGTACCCAGACCGACCAGATGCGTTTTGGCGGGGACCTTCAGTTCCTGTCCAACGGGAATGTCTTGGTCGTGACCGAAAACCGCAATAAAAGCAACGAACTGTTCACACAGCAGACTGTCACCGCGACCATTTTCAACGCGGAAACCGGCGCGATCATCAAAGGCCCCTTCAACGCAGCAGCCGATGGTGGGGCGCACAGCATTTGGGCAAACGTCGCCGCTTTTGATGGCGGATTTGCCGTCCGGACCGAAGGCATCATCTCCATCTACGACAACGCGGGAAACCTGAAGCACGACGCCATCGTTCAAAATACTTGGACCACGGTTAAAGACACAGGCCGTGGAGACGGTGTCCGCATCGGAGCCTCCATGAAGGGCAGCACCGTCTACATTCTGGGCCCCAATCCCGATGGAGACATGGCGCTTTCCGGCCTCAATGTCTTGACCGGCCAACCGGACAAGGAAATCCTGGCCAACGAAATGGAACTGTGGGATGCGGGGACATTCGACCGGGGCGATATCGCTTTGGATGATAACGGCAACCTTTGCGTTGCCTATGTCTTCAAAGACATCAACAACATGGCCCTGGAACAAATCGTTTCCAGGATCTTCGATAAGGATTTGAATCCTTTGACCCCCACTTTCTTCGCGTATACCCAGTTCGAAAGACCGGATACACCGAACTTCATGGGGATCACCTCCAAGGAAGTGAATGTGTCCATGGATAACAACCGCATCGTGATCGCCGCCGATGGCCAGACTGTCGACCCCGATACCAGCGAACTGACCGAACCAGAACACACCTTCTTCGTTGTCCTGAAGAACCCAAAATCCACCGATGTCCCCGGATGGGAACTCTATTGATTCCATTCGCGATGAAATCCCCGAAAAAGCCCGCTGCAGCGGGCTTTTTCATTGGGATTCCAACCCATCTTTCCTCACAACCACAATTCCCCTATACTGCAAAAAAAGATTAGATTAACCATAGCAAGGGAAACAAATGGATACAAAACCGTCCCTCTCTGTTTCGAATTCGGAACGAATTCGCTCCATCGATGTGCTGCGCGGCTTTGCATTGCTGGGAATCTTGATCATCAATATCCAGGGATTTTCCATGCCATGGACCGCCGCCGAATCCAACCCCGCTTCGTATGGCGATCTGTCCGGACTCAATTATTTCACATGGCTACTGACATACCTTTTCGCCAACATGAAGATGATGAATTTGTTTTCGATGCTGTTCGGCGCCAGTTTGGTCTTATTGGCTACGCGGCTGGAGGAAAAGGGATTCAATCCGTTATGGATCTACTATCGGCGGATTTTCATCCTGCTTTGTATCGGGCTGGTTCACGCTTACCTGCTTTGGGATGGCGATATTCTTGTCGTCTATGCTTTCTGCGGATTTGTCCTCATTTGGTTTCGCCGCTTATCCGCCCAATCGCTATTGTTCCTGGGATTTGCGGTCTTTTTGGCCGAGATTGGCTTTAAGATTCCGCAGGCGTTCGAAGTCGCCCAGATGGCTCCCTCGGATTACGCCCATTGGGCAGAAGAAAACTGGTATCAAACCACCTATGTCCAAGAGGCCGTCAACGCCTATCGAAAAGGATTTATCGACCATCTATCCTTCCGGGTCACCGAAACTTTTTCCTGGCACCTTCATCAACTGATCCTTGGTTTCTATTGGCTCCGTCCTTTGGGGATGATGCTGATGGGGATGGGATTGTATAAACTGGATCTTTTCCATGCGACTTGGTCTTACAGAACATATGGCTTGATGATCGGCTGGGGGTTTTTCATTGGCCTGTTCCTGACCGGCATCGGTGCCGGGTGGATAGTTGCTTCGGATTGGGACGCGTTTATCGGCAATTTCATTGCGAAACCCCTGTTATACCTAGGCTCGCTGGGTATCAGTTGCGGCTGGATTGGCGTCATCATGGTGCTATGCAAGCGGGCATGGTTCCCCCTACTGCGCCACGCGTTGGCCAGCGTTGGGCAGATGGCGCTGAGCAATTATTTGCTGCAAACCATCATTTGCACCACCCTGTTTTATGGCCATGGATTTAGCCTGTACGGCTCGGTCAGCCGGGTCCAGCAAGTCGGGTTTCTGCTTTGCATCTGGCTTGTTCAACTGGTCATTTCCCCCCTATGGCTGTTACGATTCCGTTTTGGCCCCGTGGAATGGCTGTGGCGCTGCGGGACCTATAGGCGATGGATGCCCCTTGGACGGGTATGATTTTAGGCTTATTCAAAGAACCAAGGGTCCACTTTTAATCGGAAATCCAGTAGGATGGGAATGGAACCCAATGACCATGCGTGAAAAGGAAGAACCCATGCCTGTAAACCATTCCCTGCCCCGCCGGGCTTTTATCCAAACCACCGCTCTGACCGCTGGCGCCTTGGCTGCCTCAAGTGCCTTGCCGCTCGCCGCTCAGGGAGTACGGCCCAATGTACTGCTGATCATGACCGATGATCAGGGCTACGGGGACCTTGGCTTTCATTCCAATCCACAAATCCGCACACCCCATTTGGACCAACTAGCCAGGGAAAGCGCGGTTTTCGAACGGTTTTATGTCTGCCCGGTTTGCGCTCCCACCCGGGCCTGCCTGCTCACGGGACGCTATAACTACCGAACGGGTGTGGTCGATACCTTCCTGGGCCGGGCCATGATGCACGGGGATGAAATCACCATGGCCGAGGTCTTCGGCAACAGCGGGTATCAAACTGGGCTCTTTGGGAAATGGCATCTTGGCGACAACGCCCCCATGCGCCCCTCGGATCAAGGCTTTACGGAATCACTCATCCACCGGGGTGGCGGAATCGGGCAACCCTCCGATCCCCCTGGCAGCGCCTATGCAGATCCCACCCTGTTCCATAACAACACCTGCGTACACCACAAAGGCTATTGCACCGATGTCTTCACCGATGCCGCAATACAATTTATCCATAAAAATAAAAACACGCCCTTCTTTGCGTATCTCGCAACGAACGCCCCTCATACCCCGTTGCAAATCGATCCTCGCTATGTGAAGCCCTACCTAGATCAAGGCTTGGATGAAACCACCGCCAAGGTCTATGGCATGGTCGAAAACATCGATGAAAACATGGGCCGCCTGCTGGGTCACCTCAAAAAGGCAGGATTGGAAGACAACACCATCGTGATCTTCCTCACCGATAATGGGCCCCAACAGCCCCGCTATGTCGCCAACTTGCGGGGATTAAAAGGCAGTGTCTATGAAGGGGGCATTCGTGTGCCTTGCTTCGTCCGCTGGCCCCGTCAAATCCAGGCGGGAACCACAATCCAACCGATCGCCGCCCACATCGACTGGCTTCCCACGCTAATCGAAGCCTGTGGATTGCAACAGCCCTCCAATCCGTTGGATGGCCGGTCTCTTCTCCCTCTCCTGACCCAGAGAGCCACAAATTGGCCGGACCGCACCCTGTTCACCCAGTGGCATCGGGGAGACGTTCCCGAACCATTTCGGGACTCTGCGGCGTTTAACCAGCGATATAAGCTGATCAATGGAAAAGAACTCTACGATATCCAGGCCGATCCGGGCGAAACCACGGATATCGCTGCCACCCATCCCCAGATCGTGGAAGAACTGCGGGAACACTATGAAGCCTGGTTCTCGGACGTTTCCGCCACCCGGGGATTTGCCCCGCCTCGGATTGATCTTGGCTCGGCGTTAGAAAATCCCGTCACCCTCACCCGGCAGGATTGGCGCGGGCCGCGTGCGGGGTGGAGTAAAGAATCCCTAGGCTATTGGGAGGTCAATGTACGGCAAGCGGGTGCCTACCATCTGTCCATCCAGTTCGAGCCAATGGATACCGAAGCCACCATACATTTCAAACTGGGATCCACCACCGCCAGCCAAGTGCTTGCAGTTGGAGCCATGCATTGTGTCTTTCAATCGGTTGCCCTCGCGTCGGGAGAATCCCGCTTGGAAACCTGGCTGGAATCGGCCACCGCTTCCCGCGGCGTGGAACAACTGGTCGTTAGCCGTCTCTAATTTTAAAAGAACTCAACACGAGATCACCCCGGCAGCAATCTGCCGGGGTGATCCACCAAAACAAAAATGGAGGGAGAATGAATCGCTTGGTTATAAGGCTTCTTCGCCCCGCTCCCCGGTACGGATGCGGATCGAATCCTGGATATCGTAGATAAAAATCTTCCCATCCCCGACCTGACCGGTGGCGCAGACTTTGCGAATGGTGTCGATAATCTTTTCGACGACTTCGGTTTTCACCATAATTTCCACTTTGATTTTGGGAACGAACGAAACATGGTATTCCCGGCCGCGGTAGAGTTCGTGATGCCCTTTCTGGCGGCCAAATCCACGGACTTCGGTGATGGTCATTCCGTGTATCCCCAGTTCTTCCAAGGCGGCACGGAGGTCTTCCAATTTATGAGAACGAATAATCGCTTCTAGTTTTTTCATGATAACTCTCTCCTGTTTTTTAAACCAAGTAATTATTGGTTCTTAGCCTTGATCCGATGTGGACATGCCCGGCGCCAGATAATTATACGCGGTTTCGCCGTGCAGGGTCAAATCGCAACCAACACTTTCTTCTTCCGGCTTAACCCGCAAGGGGACAATTACACCCACCACTTTCAGAATGATCAAGGTACCGATTCCAGCCAATCCCCAAGCGGCGGCAATACTGATGATCTGGGGCACCAGCTGCGCCGGGTTGCCATAGAGTAATCCATCCGCCCCAGCCGCGTTGACGGACGTGGTGGCAAAGATCCCCGTCGCGATCGCACCCCAGGTTCCCCCAAGGCCATGCACACCCACAACGTCCAGCGAGTCATCATACCCCAACATCGGCTTGAGCTTGTAGACGCCATAGTAACACAAGACCCCGGCAACCAGGCCAATCACGATGGAAGAGGGGACGGTAACAAATCCCGCCGCGGGTGTAATCGCGACCAATCCAGCTACAACCCCAGTGGCGGCACCCAGAACAGTGGGGCGACCATCAAAGATCCATTCCATGAAGGCCCAGGTCATGCCTGCCATCGCGGCTGCGGTGTGCGTGACGACAAACGCCAGCGCCGCCAAACCACCCGCTTCCAGCGCGCTTCCCGCGTTGAAGCCAAACCAGCCAAACCAAAGCAAACTGGTTCCGATCACGGTCAGCGGCACGCTGTGCGGAGGCAAGATCCGGGATGGATAGGCGCTGCGCCGCCCGATCACCAGGCAGGCCACCAGGGCCGAGGCACCCGAACTAATATGCACCACCGTTCCACCCGCGAAATCCAGCGCCCCCAGTTGTCCGATCCAGCCCCCGCCCCAAACCCAGTAGCAGAGGGGATCGTAGATCAAAGTCGTCCACAACAGGGCGAAGAGGATATACGCCTTGAATGTGAACCGTTCCACCACCGCGCCGGTAATCAGCGCCAGGGTGATTACCGCAAAGGCGCCTTGGAACGCCGCGAAGGCTAGATGGGGCACACTGCCATGGGCTTCTTGCCCCACGCCGTTGAACAGCAAAAAATCGAATCCTCCAAAAATCCCGCCGATGCCTGACCCAAACGAAAAACTGTACCCCCACAACACCCACTGCACGCTGATCAAGCACATCGCGAAAAAACTGTGCATCAGGGTGGATAACACATTGCGTTGATTGACGAGCCCCCCATAAAAAAGGGCCAATCCCGGCGCTGTCATCAGGATCACCATCGCGGTGGACATGAGGATCCAAGCCGTATCGCCATTGCTGATTTCCGCTGGGGCCTCTTGGGCCATGGCCGGCATGGCCAGCAAACAGGTTCCTAATGCAGCCAATGTTCTCTTGAACTTTCTTCCACTTCGAGTCGAATTCATGAACCTAACTCCTTACCTGAATAAAATGTGCAGATGTTCTTTGTTCTACTGCCTAGTGCAATTCAGATACCAAAACCTCCCCCTCCCCATAAAAATTTTTATCTCACTGAATTAAAAGGACTTAGAACATTCCTCGGCTGCGTCACCCTCTCTCATTTCCTTCTTTTCCAACAGAAAATCTGTTGGTTTCTAAACAGTTCGGTCAAAATAAAGCATGAAGGGGATGAATCCAGGGGCATTCAAATATCATCCCGCGTTCTCCATGTCATCGTGGCCCAATCCAGGGGCACAGGCATCAACAAAAATCCCCCCGGAGGTTGCCGGAGGGATTTTTTGTTGGCATTCTTATCAGGCTAGATGGCCTCTTCCGCCCGCTCACCGGTCCGGATACGAACCACATCCTGGATGGGGTAAATGAAGATTTTCCCATCGCCCACCTGGCCGGTGTTAACCGACTGGCGGATCACATCGACAACTTTTTCGGTGAGTTCACTCTTGACTGCTACTTCAATTTTAATTTTGGGCTGGAACGAGACTGCGTATTCCCTGCCCCGGTACAGTTCGTGATGCCCCTTCTGGCGGCCAAATCCTCGGACCTCACTGACCGTCATCCCGGTGATGCCGACATCTTCCAAGGCACTGCGGAGATCTTCCAATTTATGTGGCCTGATGATCGCTTCGATCTTATTCATGATTATCACTCCTCTTGTATCGAGCCATACTTTTGGTGTTAGCGGCTAACCACCACCGTAAAGTCGGGATATGCCGAACCCGCATGTTCGCCGTAATCCAATCCATCCATCTCCTCATCTTCGTTGACCCGCAGGCCGAGAATCAGACGGATCGCAGTAAACATGACAAAACTGGTGACCATTGTCCAAACGAAACAGGCAAAAACACCCAGGGCTTGAATACCCAGCAATCCCGCGCCGCCGCCAAAGAAGAGCCCGTTCACGGTTCCGAACGGGGCTTGGGCAAACAGGCCCACAGCCAGAGTACCCCAGGCGCCGCATACCCCATGGACAGAGACCGCGCCGACAGGGTCATCGATCCCCACCGATTCGAAGAACAGCACCGCCACCACCACCAGGACCCCCGCAATCGCGCCAATCATCACCGCGGAGAGAGGGCTGACATTCGCACATCCGGCGGTGATCGAAACCAACCCAGCCAAGGCACCGTTGAGGGACATCCCAATATCTGGCACACCGAAACGAATCCAGGCGGTGATCATCGCCATTACCGCACCGGCCGCGGCCGCCATATTGGTCGTTACCGCGATAACCGCCAAATCGCCTCCCGCGACAGTGGTACTGCCGGGGTTAAAGCCAAACCAGCCGAACCAGAGAATGAACACTCCCAACGCCGCCAGCGGCAGGTTATGCCCTGGAATGGCTTGGGGAATGCCTTCCCGATTGTACTTGCCCAAACGCGGTCCCAGGCAGATCGCCCCCGCCAAGGCCGCCCAGCCACCCAGAGAGTGGACCACGGTCGAACCGGCAAAATCAATGAACCCAAGATTGGCCAGCCAGCCATCCCCTTGGAACAGATTGCCCCAAGCCCAATGGCCAAAGACGGGATAGATCAAAGCGGAAATGAATACGGTATAGGCCAAATACGCTACAAATTTAGTTCGTTCCGCCATCGCCCCTGACACAATCGTCGCGGCTGTCGCGGCAAAAACAGTTTGGAAAATCCAAAAGGTGAAGGTCCAATAATCCAGCCCCCCCTCTTCAGTATACATATATTTGAATAACCCGAACCCATCCGTCCCGATGATGCCGCCAGACGTTACCCCAAACATCAAACCAAAGCCAATCAGCCAGAAAACCAAGGACCCCAAGGCAAAGTCCATCAGGTTCTTCATAATAATATTGATCGCGTTCTTCGCCCGGGTAAATCCAAGTTCCACCATGGCAAACCCCGCTTGCATGAAGAAGACCAGAAATGCCGCCAGGCAGGTCCAGAGAATATTGGCGTGATCCTGGGATAGAAAAGAAGCCGCTTCCGCTTCTTCGATAACAGCCTCCTCTTCCCCTGTACTTTCAGCCTCGACAGGAGATGCTTCCATCTCCTCGTCCTCTGTGATAAGAGTTGATTCCGCCGTCTCCACATCCAATTCCGTCGTTTCCTCTTCTGCCTCCGAGGCCTGCGCGATCGCCGCCTTGGAGGGAGCCGTTTCTTTCACCGCCTTCTCCGCCGCCACGGGGAGAACGATCAGACATACCATACCCAGAGCGAGAATTTCGAATCGTAGTTTGTGCCAATGCAGTAGAGCCATGATCTCACACCTTTCTTCATCATTTCGGTTGGAAACACACGGAACACATCAACTCGATCAGAGAGCGTTCAATCCATTCCCGGGATGATGGATTGGGATGCTCCGTTATGCTGCTTCAAAAGAAAGGCATATATCGTGCCAACTTAATGGAACCAAGCAGATAGTGTCTATTCATCTGATTTCATAGAACTTAAAAAAAAATCTGACAATAGGGAGAGAACAGGGGAGAGTATATCTCGGGGGGAATCATCGTTGAAAAAAAACAGGTTGCTGTTTTTTGAACAGAAAAGACATCAAAACCATGCCCGATCCATCCAATGGGATATAACAAAAGCGGGGATACGACTTCCCGTATCCCCAGCTAGTTTCTGCTTGCGTTGGTTTAAATAAGACCTCTGGTTAGACCATCTGGTTGCGCGCCAAATCTTCCACCGTTTCCCGTTTCCGGACCAGGCGATGTTGCGATCCCTGGACCAGCACTTCGGCGGGACGCACCCGGCCATTGTAGTACGATGCCATGGAAAAGCCATACGCGCCGGCGGAGCACACCGCCAGCAGATCGCCTTCCTGGCATTGGGGCAAGACCCGTTCCCGGCCAAAGACATCGCTGCTTTCGCAGATGGGGCCGACCACTTCCACTGTTTCCGTCTCGCCCGCGGCCAAGACCGGGACGATGGCGTGGTAGGCTTCATAAATGGCGGGGCGGGCCAGGTCGTTCATCCCGGCATCGACAACGACAAACGTCTTGTCAGGCGTGCGTTTGATATAGGTCACTTGACTCAGCAATAAGCCCGCGTTGCCCACGATCGAGCGGCCTGGTTCCAGGATCAAAGTGGCCCCGGTGGTTTGGAAATGATGCTTCAATTTGCGGGCATAGTCTTCGGCGGATTCTGGATTTTCACCTTTATAGTTGATCCCCAGCCCCCCCCCGATATCGATGTACTGCAAACGGATGCCCATATCGCTCAAGGTGGTATAGTGGGATAGCAAGCGGTCCAGCGCTTCCAAAAGGGGTGTGGTATCCGCTAGCGAGGAACCGATATGCGAAGCGATCCCAACAATCTGGACCGCGTCCATCTTGCTGGCTTTTTCATACAACGGGAGCGCTTGTTCCCACAGAATCCCGAATTTATTTTCACGCAACCCTGTCGTGATTTTTTTATGGGTCCTGGCATCGATTTCGGGATTCACCCGGATGGCGATAGGGGCCACCTTCCCCATGGATTGGGCAATCCGGGCGATGGCGTCGAGTTCGGGCTCGGATTCCACATTGAACATCAGAATCCCGGCCTCGAGGGCTCGGCGGATTTCGGCCTCGGTTTTACCCACCCCAGAAAAAACCATTCGGTTCGCGGGGATGCCCCCTTGCTGGGCCAAGTACATTTCGCCCCCAGAAGTGAGATCGGCGCCCGCGCCCTGTTTTGCCAGCAGATTCAGGATCGCCAGGTTGCCATTGGCTTTCACCGCAAAAGCGATGAGATGGGAAATGCCTTCCAGCCCTTTGGCATATCCCTGGTAGACATCCAGGATCGCCTGGGTGGAATAAACATAGACCGGGGTGGCGTATTCCTTGGCAATCTGTCGTAAATCCGCGTTTTCAACAAAAAGACTGCCATCCCGGTAAGTAAAATACCGAGAGTTGGTAGGGTACTCTTGCATAGAATTATCCTTCATCAACAAAATCAGAAATCGGCTCTTCCTCACCCCGCAATACACGCTGAACCCGCTTCAGCCGGGCCTTGTTTTTCTGCACGTTCATCATGTTGGCCGCTTTCGCCAAGGTCGAGCCATCGCGCAGGTTGCAATGGAAGATGGTATCATCATCCAAGGGCATGCCCAGGGCCAATTTGAAGTTTAAGTAATGATTTAATATTTTAGCCCGCTCCAACGAGATGTAAGAGCGTTCCATGTTTCCGCTGATACTTTCGGAGAGGTAGCAGGATTTGATATAACGACTGAAGGCATTGTGTCCCTTGGCGTATTCATAGAGTTGCATCCCAAAGGTCAGAGGCAATACGGTGATAAATTGCCCCAGGCTTTCATAACACCAGATCATCCGCTCAAAGGCATCGGTTTCGGTCCAGTCCTTGACAAAATGCGTGGCGATTCGGTCGGTGACGATTAGGGCGTTGCTGTCGGAATCCTGCGGATCGACCTTCAAATTGACGACGCGGGCACGGTCAAAGTATTCCGCCAGTTCATGAATGAGATCGAAGAGGATGCAAACCCCTTCCCGGATGGACCACATCAGCATGCGGTAGCGCTCGATCCCCATCTCGAACCAGTTGTCGCACATGGTATGGACCGTCTCCATGTAGGTATCCCATCGCGGGGTATTCTCTTTGCGCAGGATCACCTTGGTGAGATCGACCAGACGCCGCAGGCGTTTCAATTTCCACAGCGCTTCCCGTGTGTTGATATCCCGTTGGGTTTCCCATAAGAAAAAATCTTTTAAAAACCCGCTACACAACAGATCCAGAACGCGAGAAATATTAAAAAAACGAATTTCACCCTGGGGCGGGTATTTCACTTCGATCTTTTTGCCCATCACCCACTGCGGCTGCAACAGGCAATCAAATTTGGATAAGTTCTCCAGCAGTTTTTCGTCAACCGAGACGATATCCTCATCGACCAAATTGCGGGTACCGATGGTACGCAAGACATGGTCGAATTTGAGGTTATGCTCATCACAGGTTTCGGAATCATATACGACGATCAATTTGATCTGGGATATGGAATGCCCAAAGGTGATATCATCCATGTATACCGACAATACCCCGGCGAGGCGACGGGCTTCATGGATCAGATCCTCCATTAAATGTTTGTAACGGTCCTCATCAACCCGGACAGGCTCATTGGAGAAGGAATAGAGGTCCCTTCCCCGCTTGGAAAGAATTTCAGCACAAATGTTTTGATCCATTGTATTTTTTTACTCTCGGGCAGACATAGAGTTCGGTTCCCTTGGAAAAATGACACCCAACGACGCCAATTCCCCCGGGACTTGCGCCATTGTACCATGATTCGCCCCAAGATGAAATCGCTATCCCACCTCTCATGCCAGGATTTATCCAGCCCCAGCCGAATCGAAGAAGAAACAGAAAAGGCCCAACCCTCAGATCCACGGGTAGAGCCTCTCGAATCCAAGCCGATGGTCACCCCTCATGACCGAGGCAAGAAATCAACTTAAGAAATTGATCAACGATTGCTGAAGCACTTTGGCTCTGGCTGCCAAGGCCGCGTTGTAGGCATTTTCAGCCATGGTCATATCGGTAATCAATTCCGCCAGATCCGCATC
>JAVFAP010000003.1:0-21870 GCA_034002445.1 bacterium
AGCAATTCCCGCAGAATCCCCGGCTTGCGGCCATTGGCGATCGCGACCAGCACTCCTTTTGAAGCGGCTTTGCGGGCGGCTTCCAACTTGGATTTCATCCCCCCGATGGAGAACTCGTCGGTCGTGCCATTCACTTCGTTATGGAATTCTTCCAGGTTCTGGTCAATCATCTCAACCAGTTCACCCGTCTTGGTTGCGGGATCAAACGACTTGAACAGCCCGTCCACCGTGGTCAACAGTACCAGCAGATCGGCGTTCATTTTCCCGGCGATCAGGCTGGCGAGGTGATCGTTATCGGTAAACCGCAGTTCATGGGTGGAGACGGTGTCGTTCTCGTTGAGGATGGGCACGACGCCGATGGTGAGGAGGTGGTTGAGTGTTTCGGTGGCGTTCAGGTACGCGTCCCGCCGGTCCAGATCGGAACACGTCAATAATACTTGCGCGGTGATGACTTTGTGTTCGGCAAAGAGTTCGTTGTATTGGTTCATCAGCCGTCCTTGGCCGATGGCGGCGTAGGCTTGGCGCAGGGGCAGGGATTTGGGCCGTTTGGCCACCCCCAGCGCCCGCAGGCCTTGCCCCACGGCACCGGAGGAGACCAGGATGACCCGGATCCCCTGTGCCATCAGGTCAGCGATATCCTTGACGATTGTTTTCATCAAGGGCTTGTTGAAATGCTCCTTCTCATCGTCAATCACCCGGGTTCCGATTTTCACGACGATGGTCTTGGCATGTTCCAGGTTGCTGAATGCAGAGTGGGTTTCGATCATGTCTTCTACACTTCTCTAAACAATAGTTGGGGGATTTCCCAATCCAATGCTGTTTGTTTTCTTGATCCAATTTGAGAACGAAGAAAGAATTTGTAATGTAAAGCATTCCCCTCATTCGTTGAAGGGATCGAATGGTTCTTCTGGTGCCATCGGGGGCTCTGTCAGATTCTCCATGTACATTGCAATAATTTTTTTCCGCAGTGATTCGGTATTCTTCTTTTCTTCCGCGGAGATAACGAATAAATGATCTGCTGGGATGTCTGGATGGGCATCGCGGAAGGTATGCAGAATCAGTTCCAACTCCTCCTGATCCTCCAAGAGATCCACCTTATTGAGTGCGATGAGATAGGGCCGTTCCAGAATCGAGGGATCGTATTGCCGAATTTCATGGCGTAGCGCGTTTAGGGTTTGTGCGGGGATGGTGTGATCGTGGGGCGAAAGTTCAATCACATAGATGATCATCTTTGTCCGCTCGATATGGCGGAGAAAATCCAAGCCCAGACCGATCCCCTCGTGGGCGCCCTCGATGATGCCTGGGATATCCGCGATGACGATGGTCGAGCCATCGTACAACCCGATCGCGCCCAAGATGGGCTGCAATGTGGTGAAGGGGTAACTGGCGATACGCGGCTTGGCACCGGTGATGCTGGAAATGAATGTCGATTTTCCCGCGTTGGGCAACCCGACCAGACCGACATGGGCCACGGTTTTGAGTTCGAAGAGGGCTTCGAACTCTTCACCTTCGGTTCCTGGAGTCGCTTTGTGTGGCGTTTGGTTGGTGGAGGAGGTAAAGTGAATATTCCCTTTCCCGCCTCGGCCACCCTGCGCGACGACGGCGCGGCCGTCGGTCGTCTCCATATCAAGGATGATATCGCCTGTATCCAGATTTTTTACCACTGTACCCGGCGGCACTTCCAATACCAAGTCCAGCCCACAGGCCCCGGAGCATTTGTTTTTTCCCCCCCGTTCCCCATTGGGAGCACGGTAAAACGGCTGGGAATGCAATTTTTCCAATGTATTGAGACCGGGATTCACTTGCAGGAGGATAGATCCCCCGTTTCCCCCGTCTCCCCCGTCTGGGCCGCCAAAGGGGACATACTTCTCATGACGGAAAGAGACAACGCCGTCTCCTCCATCGCCTGCCTTGAGACGGAGTCTTACTCGGTCGATAAATGAGCCTTCAAACTGTGGCATAGGTTCCAATCTTCAGATGGATGCGATGATCCATGCGATTTTCAATTTAGTGATGGTCCAGGGGGTATTATAGTAGCCTTTTATTGGAATTTCTTAAGATCATCGAGCACGGTTCCGGTTCTCGCGAGATTGGCCTCTTCCGCCATGTTCTTATCGTGCAGGAAGATAACTCCTCTCTTCTATAACAACCGGATCTGATCCAGCGCAAGGCCTGTAAATTTTGCAATTTGCTCTTCTCTCATGCCCTCTTCCTTCATTTTCAACGCGATTTCGATTCTCCCTTCTTTTCTTCCTTCCTCTCTTGCGGTGTTGACTTCACTTTCGTCTTGGCGCAGTTGATCCATGAAGCGCTCGTAGACTTTTCTTTCAGATTCGTTCATTCCCAGGTAATCCAGTTTCTTGGCCGCAAGCCAGATCCCTGGCGATGTAAACGTTTCTTGAATCGCGCCGTGTTTAAAAAAGTAAACCCACTCGTCTAATGCGCTGTTGACGGTATCCTCAAAATTTTCCACATAAATCAAGTAATATTCAGGGAATACGGTAGAACAATGGATGTTCAATACCTCGTTGCCGGAAACGGTTTTCCCTTTCAAAAACAAGGGGCGCTTGGTGTGATAGCCGATCATCTCGGTCGTTCCGTGGTAGATGAAATCGGTGTTTTCGCCGTCCCATTTGGGGAGGGGATGATACAGGATGCTGATGGAGATCACTTTGACGATTTCGCCGTAACGCATCCCATGCCCAATACTATCCACCACTGCCTTGGATGAGCCCCACAGGATGCGGTGTAGGTAATCGTATTGTCGCTGGTTTTGAATCTCGATGATCAGCAGGCGGTTCTGGCTGTCCCGGCATTGCAAGTCGACTCGGTTATGTTTGCCGCCCTCGAAATCCAGATTGCTTTCGCTTTCCAAAAGGGCATCGACCGTAATGGGTTCCTGGAGAAGATTCGACAAGAATCCTTCCAGCACATCAAAATTGGCGTTATCGCGCAGGATCGATTTGATCGCCCAATCGAACCGGATCAATTTTCGGGTACTCATGGTGTGAGAACCTCCATTCTATAACAACCGGATCTGATCCAGTGAAAGGCCGGTAAACTTTGCAATTTGCTCTTCTCTCATGCCATCTTCCTTCATTTTCAACGCGATTTCGATTTGTTCTTCTTTCCTCCCTTCTTTCATACCCTCTTTTCTTCCTTCTTTCCTCCCTTCTTCTCTTGCGGTGTTGACTTCACTTTCGTCTTGGCGCAGTTGATCCATGAAGCGTTCGTAGATTTTTCTTTCGGAATCGTTCATGCCCAGGTAATCCAGTTTCTTGGCCGCAAGCCAGATCCCTGGCGATGTAAACGTTTCTTGAATCGCGCCGTGTTTAAAAAAGTAAACCCACTCGTCTAATGCGCTGTTGACGGTATCCTCAAAATTTTCCACATAAATCAAGTAATATTCAGGGAATACGGTAGAACAATGGATGTTCAATACCTCGTTGCCGGAAACGGTTTTCCCTTTCAAAAACAAGGGGCGCTTGGTGTGATAGCCGATCATCTCGGTCGTTCCGTGGTAGATGAAATCGGTGTTTTCGCCGTCCCATTTGGGGAGGGGATGATACAGGATGCTGATGGAGATCACTTTGACGATTTCGCCGTAACGCATCCCATGCCCAATACTATCCACCACTGCCTTGGATGAGCCCCACAGGATGCGGTGTAGGTAATCGTATTGTCGCTGGTTTTGAATCTCGATGATCAGCAGGCGGTTCTGGCTGTCCCGGCATTGCAAGTCGACTCGGTTATGTTTGCCGCCCTCGAAATCCAGATTGCTTTCGCTTTCCAAAAGGGCATCGACCGTAATGGGTTCCTGGAGAAGATTCGACAAGAATCCTTCCAGCACATCAAAATTGGCTTTATCGCGCAGGATCGATTTGATCGCCCAATCGAACCGGATCAATTTTCGGGTACTCATGGTGTGAGAACCTCTTGGGGAATCCATGGTTTTATCTTGGGGTGAATGACCTCCTGGTGCCTTCCCCTCTATTATAGTCTCAAACGGTGTCTTGGTTAGGAATGGGCTCGTTTTTCCAGGAAGGGTCAGGAAAGCACTCTGGTGTTCTGGGGTTTTGAATTATAGTATAGATTCAGACGTGCGAGGTGCAAACCCAGGAGGTTTTTTATGAAAGTCTTGGTTACAGGTGGAGCTGGATTCATTGGTTCCTTCATTGTCGATGAATTGGTTCGCAAGGGCCATCAGGTGCGGATTTTTGATGTATTGGATCCCCAGGTCCATCCCGGTGGCAAAAAACCCGATTATTTGAACCCTGACGCCGAGTTCATCCAGGGGGATGTGCGGGATAAAGACGCGCTGCACAATGCGCTGCAAGGACAGGAGATTGTCTTTCACGAAGCCGCCGCTGTGGGGATGGGGCAATCGCAGTACCAGGTGAAGCACTATGTCGATACCAACACCGGCGGGACGGCAAACTTGCTGGATCTCCTCGCCAATACCAACCATTCTGTGCAGAAAGTCATGGTGGCCGCCTCGCAGTCCAGTTATGGGGAAGGGCTCTGCCGTTGCCCCGAACACGGGATTCTCAAACCCCTGTTCCGTCCCGAAGCCCAACTGGCGGATAGCCGCTGGGAACATGAATGCCCCCATTGCGGGCAGGTGATGCAGCCTGTCGCCACCACCGAAGATACCGCGATGGATTGCCGGGCGATTTACGCCATTACCAAGCGAGATCAAGAGGATATGCTGATGAGCATTGGCGGGACTTACCGCATCCCATGCGTGGCCCTGCGGTATTTCAATGTCTATGGACCACGGCAGTCGCTCTCCAATCCTTACACCGGCGTTCTGGCGATTTTCATGAGCCGGTTGAAAAACGGGAACCGCCCGGTGATCTATGAAGACGCGCTGCAAACCCGCGATTTTATCTCCGTCCACGATGTCGTGCAGGCCAATATCCGCGCGATGGAAAACAGCAATGCTGATTATCAAATTTTCAATACGGGCACCGGCATTCCCACCACCATCAAGGATGTCGCCCTGCTTTTGGCGCAGGTCTATAACTCTTCAATCGAACCAGAGGTTACCGGTCATTACCGAAAGGGAGATACCCGGCACTGCTTTGCTGATATTCGCAAGATTCAAGAAAAGATCGGGTTCCAGCCCTCGGTTTCCCTGGTTGAAGGGATGAAAGAACTGGTCGCGTGGTCCGAGACAGCGGAAGCGGTGGATCAGTTTGAAACCGCGACCCAAGAACTCGCCAAACGGGGCTTGGTCTAGATGGGGCATAGTCAAGTAAAAGTAACGGAAAGCCAATATTTTTTTGATACGTTACACCCCTGTTGTGAGAGCCAACTGTTGGCGGACGTTGTCCAAATTGAGTCCGGCGATCGGGTTTTGGAAATTGGGTGTGGCAGCGGCTTTATTGCCTTGAGGTTGGCGTACCGGTTTCCTGAAAGTAAAGAAATCATTGGAATTGATATCAATCAGGAAGAAATTTATGAGGCCCTCAGGAATAATGCGATCCTGTCACAAATAATCAGAAAACGAGCCCCGGTGGAGTTCTTCCTGTTAGATGTGCGGGAAGACACGCTCAACAGCCGATGCTGGGATGTGATGGTGAGCAATCCACCGTTTTTTGCAAGCCGGCATTCCCGGTCTTCCCCGAATGCCGAGCGGCGGGCGGCGCGGCAAGATGAGAGTTTGCCCTTGGAGACGCTATTCACGTTCTGCCGGCGCCATTTGGAGGATGGAGGGCGGTTGTATTTTGTTTTCCCTTCCAACCGCACCCCCGAAGTGCAGGCGTTATCTGAACAGAAAGGGTTTGATGTGCTTGACATCAAACCCTTTCCGGATATTCGCCAACGCAGTGGCGGGATCAGTTTGTTTGCGCTTCAGGCCCGAGAACGGACTTGAAATATGCGATTGTCTTCGCTAGACCTTCTTCGATACACACTTGGGGCTCCCACTGTAAATAGGTCTTGGCTTTGGTGATATTGGGTTGGCGGACTTTGGGATCGTCTTCGGGTAATTCTTTGTAGATAATGGAACTGGCCGAACCGGTTAGTTTCAGCACCAATTCCGCCAAGTCCTTCACGGTCCGCTCAACGGGATTGCCAATATTGACCGGATCAGCGATGTTGGATTCCAAAAGCCGGATGATGCCTTCCACCTCGTCCGATACATAGCAGAACGAGCGGGTCTGGCTACCATCCCCGAAGATGGTAATCGGCAGGCCTTGCAAGGCCTGGGTGATGAAGGTGGAGACTACCCGCCCATCCTCCACCCGCATCCGGGGGCCGTAGGTGTTGAAGATACGGACAATCCGGGTTTCAACTCCATGATACCGGTGATAGGCCATGGTGATCGCTTCCGCGAAGCGCTTGGCTTCATCATACACCCCCCGCGGCCCGATGGGATTGACGTTGCCCCAATACTCTTCAGTTTGCGGGTGAACCAACGGATCTCCATACACTTCGGATGTCGAAGCCAGAAGAATGCGTGCGCCCTTGTCTTTTGCCAGCCCGAGCGCTTTGTGAGTCCCCAGAGAGCCGACCTTCAAGGTTTGGATTGGCAATTTCAGGTAATCTATTGGGCTGGCGGGTGAGGCGAAATGCAGGATGTTGTCGATGGGGCCAGGCACATGGATGTAGTTTGTTACATCGTGCTTGATAAAAACAAATCCTTCTTTTCCAAACAAATGCTCGATGTTGCGGACCGCCCCGGTGATGAGGTTGTCCATACAAACGACTTCGTGGCCGCGTTGTATCAGGGCGTCGGCCAGGTGGGATCCCAAAAATCCCGCGCCGCCGGTGATCAGTGTTCTTGGCATGGTGTACTCCCCGTTCCATTTAGAATCAAACCAACATGCTATCCGGCCCCGCCCGGAGGGACAAGGCAGAGCCGGAAAGATGGGGTAAATCTGGGGCTTTCAAGTCTTGCGCGGTTTTTTCTTGGCGGCAGGGAAAAGGACGTTGTTCAAGATCAAACGGTAACCGGGAGAGTGTGGAACTTGGCTGAGATCGGTATCGCTTTCTCCCACCAAGTGTTGAGGGTCTTCGGGATCATGCCCGCCCAAGTAGGTGAAGGTACCTTCCTCAAACACCCCGTGGATATATTTGGCAACACCCGTGCCAGGAAAATCCGCCAAGGTGATGACATTGGCTTTCATCTTCGATTTCCGAAAGGCGGTGGTTTGCCCCCAAAAATCCGGCACGCGCTTGACGTGATTTTGTGTAAGGATCGTTGGAACCGGGTCGAACTTGGCGGAAAAATCAAAGAGTTCGAAGGTTTGGGCCTGGTAGCGTTCTCCCTGGGTGGTTGGGCTGGGACTGGTGTCGATATCCGAAAATTCATAGATCATTGGATCGGGGATGATTGTAAAGTTCTGCAGGGCGAGGGACTTGGAAAAATCCAATTTGTTTTGGAATCCAGGCGTTGTGCCATCGCCATCGATTTCTTTTTCGATGATATCCAGCCCTTCGGCGGCCAGAGCGATTTCCAAAGTATCGGTGGCGGCGCACATTGCAAACAAAAACCCACCCCGCTGCACATAGTTGCGGATCTCTCTGGCCACTGCTTGCTTATGGAACTGGACCTTGGCAAAACCAGCCGCGTGGGCGTCCGCCATGAAGCGCTGCACCTTGTCTTGGTACCACTTGGCAAAATTGAAACTGCGGTAAAATTTGCCATACTGCCCGGTGAAATCTTCGTGGTGAAGATGGAGCCAATCGTACTGGCTTAACCGGCCCGAGAGGACTTCACGATCCCAGATTTGATCGAAGGGAATCTCCGCATAGGTCAATGCCAGAGTGACGGCGTCATCCCATGGATCATTGGTTGGCGGGGCATAGACAGCCACCTTGGGCGCTTTCTCCAAGGGGATGATTTCCATGTTTTCGGTCTGAATGGTTTGATGAATCGCCGCAATGGCATCATCCGAGAGCGCTTCCGCAGTCACCCCTTTCATCGCGGCGGTCTTGGCGCTGTTCGCGGTTTCATAGATGAGGAACGATCCCCCCCTGTAGTTGAGTAACCACTCGCTTTTGTACGCGCGGGGCGATTGAATGGCCAAATAGGCTACCCCATAGGCTTTGAGGTGATTTGTTTGCTTTTCATCCATGGGGATCAGCAAACCGTCTGCCCAGAGAGAGGAAATGGAAGCCAGAAGAAGCAGACTACTGAGAAACGCGATCCGTTGTGGTTTTTTGAACATGATTCCTGATCCGTGGAGTGGTTGTTTCCCCTAAGTATGCAACCATTTGTTGAAAGTGGAAAGGGTAGGGACGGTGCCTAGGCTTGCTTTGGAATTCAAGAAAACATAGTGAAGAAGGGAAGGAAAAAGAGGGAGGCAATTGCCTCCCTCTTTTGGAAATTCATGGACGGGTTGCAGAATCAAAACAGAGACCATTCGGAAACCGCTGTGAACGTGCCCGTATACAAAATGATATTGTCGATGGCCCACCACCAGTTGTTCCGCGCATTTAAGTAGCCAAACGTCAAAACTACATTGGATGCACCGGCTGGGTTATTGATGGGGATGTCGACGATTTCGTTGGTTGATGTATCCGGATGGAAGTTCGCATCGCCATCGATGGAGGTCCAGTACATGACCTCAACCGGTTCTTTCCCATCAAACGACGCGGTAATGGTCGCTTCCTGGTTGGATTCCGGACGCCAACTGGAGTTAAACCGAAGCGAAACGGAGTTGGCCGCCGCGCCATTCAGGGCAATTGAAGGTGTGCTCAGATAGGTTTCGAACATCCCCGGATCGCTTGCCATGTCGTCGAATTCGTCTGAATCCGCAATGGCTGCCACTTTACCCGAGGGCTTGAATTCCGAACGGCGTTGATCACCAGCCACATAAGACCATGCTTGCGCATTGGCGAATGTCCATCCGCTCCAGTCCCGTACGCCCCCTGCGGGAACCAAGAAATTATCGATGACCCAGTTTGCTGGTGCAACGTTGGTCCATACCGAATCCCGGCTGAACATATCGACGGTACTCGGCATATTTTCATCCAGGAAAGGGCCCATTTCCAAATTTTCAAAGTCTTCAAAGAAAATGACCGCGTTTCCGGAGGTGACTTTGATGTTATCGATGGCCCACCACCAGTTGTTATTGGCGTTCATATATCCCCAGGTGAGAACCATGGAAGACGTGCCGGCTGGGACTGTGATTTCCGCATTGATGGTTTCGTTGGTCGAGGTGTCGGGATGGAAATACATATCCCCTTCGGACGAATTCCAGTAGAACAGTTCGACGGGCGCGCCGCCATCAAACGAAACGCTCAGAGTCGCTTCCTGTCCTGATTCTGGCCGCCAACTCGAGTCAAAGGACAAAATGACCTTATTCCCGGTGATCCCGGTCAGGGAAATGGGTTTGCTGTTCAAGTATGATTCAAACAAGCCCTCGTCATTTGGTAAATCATCGAATTCGTCTGAATCCGCAATCGCGGCGACACCTGAGGCCAGGGTAAATTCCGAGCGACGCTGATCTTCGGCGACATAGGACCAGGCTTGGACGTTGGCGAAAGTCCACCCGTTCCAGTCTCTTACTCCACCGGTCGGCATCCAACTCTTATCCACCTCCCAGCCTTCCGGAGGGACGTCGGTCCAGACCTTGTTGTTATCGACCGACAAATTGTCTGGTAAGACTTCATCCAAAAAGGGGCCCATCTGCAAGTTCTCGAAATCTTCCCGAAAGAGGATTTCGCCCACGGCCAGGGACTGGATAAAGAGCAACGCAATGAAACCAGTTCCAAATAGATACTTCCGTTTGTTCATCTCTGTTTCCTTTCTTTGGTTCCGTAATAGGTACGGAGTTTCGATAGTATAGTTTATAATGTATTAAAATAAAAGATTCTCATTGTCTAGACCTTGGATAGAAGAGCGGAAATTTTTATCGATTTTTACCGACCTTTCCGTATGGGTGGGGGGATCGGACCCCTGCCGTCCAACCATCACCACAGGGTGAGCAAGATTTCAGCCGTTCCCAATTTGCCGATTTTTATATAAAATACCCGGATTATAGATGTTGAGGAGGTTCCATGCCAAAGCCAAGAATTCTGTTGATGATGAGTGGCGGGGTGGATAGCAGTGTTTCAGCGGCGCTGCTGCAAGAGCAGGGATATGAAGTCGTCGGCTTGACCTTGGAGCAGTACAAACCTGATCCGACCCTCAAGGAGCACTGCACGGATATCGAGGATGCCCGCCACGTGGCGCAGCGCCTGGGTTTTGAACACCACGTGCTCAATACCGAAGAAAAGTTTTATCAATCCGTCATCCTCCATTTTGTCGAGAGTTACAAAAATGGCTTGACCCCCAATCCCTGTACCCATTGCAACCGCAATCTCAAATTTCAAGAGGCGTATGAGTTTGCCCAAAAATTCAACTGTGCCTTTTTTGCGACCGGGCACTATGCGCGGCTTTTGCAGGATGAACAGGGGCGATGGGGACTGTACCGGGCAATCTATAAGGAACGAGATCAGAGTTATTTTTTATATGGGGTGCGACGTGAGTTGGTCCCTCTGATCCGCTTTCCCTTGGGAGATAAAAACAAAGAGCAGGTTCGTGAGGTTGCCCGGCGATTGGGGATGAAAAAAATCTCCGAAAAAGAGGGCAGCCAGGATATTTGTTTTACCAAGGGGACAACGTACAACGAGTTTTTGTCCCGCTTTATTCCTTCTCAAGAAGGGCCGATCCTTTCCTGCCGGGGGGAACAACTCGGTACTCATTCGGGGATTACCAACTATACGATCGGCCAGCGCAAAGGCTTGGGCTTGGCGGGGGGGCCCTTCTATGTTTGTGAGATCGATCCTCGCCGCAACGCGGTAATTATTGGTTCCAAGGAAGATCTGGCGCGGTGCCGGGTGACCGCGATCCATCCCCGCTGGATGACCGCGCCCGCCGTGGGAGACCGGGTGATGGCGCAAATCCGTTCCCGCCACGTGCCCGCCCCGGCTGTGTTGGTAGAAATGACAGAAGACCAGTTCACGATCGAGTTTGCGCAAGCCCAATATGGAGTCGCGCCTGGTCAGGCGCTGGTGATATCCATTGAGGAACAGATTCTGGGTGGGGGGGAGATTCACTCTTCGCAATAAAGAGAAATGCTTCTCAATGATTCAACAAAAAAGGGGAGGCGAACCTCCCCTTTTTGTTAGTATGCGGAAATGGGTTAGGGTTGAATCTGGCTGGGATCGATTTCAACTTCCATCTTGGCTTTGTCTTGAACGCCAAATTGCTTGTCCCATTCTTCTTTGGAGACCAGTTCTTCGATCTTGGCTTTTTCTTCCAGATTCTTCATGTAGGTTTCTAACGCGCTGCGGTCGGCTTGCTGTTTCAAGGCGCCGGCAATATTTTCTTTGGCTTCTTCAAAGGGAACCGTTTGTTCTTGCTCATGCTTGGTCACTTTGATCAAGTGGTAGCCAAACTGGGTTTCCACGATGTCGGAAATCTCATTGACTTTGCCTTCAAAGGCAGCCTTTTCGAATTCGGGAACCATCTGTTTCTTGCCGAAGGGGCCTAAATCGCCCCCGTTGGCTTTGGAAGGGCAGGCCGAATATTTCATCGCCGCATCCGCGAAGGTGATCTTATTCGCTTGGATGTCAGCCTTGATCCCACTCAGTTGTTTTTTGAGGGCTTCCCGTTCTGCCGCTGAGGTATCCTCGGTCGCGCTGAGCAGAATATGCGAAGCGGTTACGGTCTCGGGGCGGAGGAATTTGGGTTGGTTTTCATCATAAAACTTTTTCATTTCCGCTTCGCTGGGGTCCGCTGGATCCTTGATTTCTTCTTTCAACACTTTTTGGATCAGCAAGCGTTCTTCCGCATCCGCGCGTAGATCGGCTTCTGTCATGCCCAACCGTTTTAACAACTCGGTGTATTGTTCGGCATTGGGGAACTGCTTTTTGATTTCTTCCATCTGCCCGTCGATGTCTTCTTTGGAAACCGTGATTTTCTTGGCTTTGGCCACGTTTTTCAAGAGGGCAAAATTGGTCAGTTTCTTAACGGCGTGGGGGAAGAAATAGGATTCCTTGGGAGCGGGCAGTTGAGAGGCCATCTGGGGGGGGAGGCGCTTGGCGATGTTGTCGATTTCGGTCAGAACCTGAGACTGGGTGATGTTGACGCCATCGATGCGAAGCACGACTGGGTCTTTGGCATCTGCCGGCTTGGGGGCCTGAGCGAAGGTCGCAGGAATCAACACGAGCCCGGCCAACAGACAGCAGAACAGAGGGAACAAACGGGATTTCATGAGACGTAATCTCCTTTGAATTGGGGTGAAACAATTAAGTTAAGTATGGTGGTGTACTTGCCGGGTACCGCTTGGGATATCGAAACAAATCGAAGAAAGCAAGAGGAGTCCGCAATCAACACTTTTCCCTGTAAACGGTACTTGAAATTCATCGAGAGTCAAGCGCCCCTTGGCCTCTCATGGGGTAGGGTTCTGAAAAAGGCATGGTATACTGGCTGGTACAATTTTTGAAATCCGGTGAAACAGCGAAAGGGAATTATGCACGACGCGCAAACGGATGGTGTCATTCATGTGGGATTGGGTGACCGCAGTTACCCCATTACAGTCGGTTCGGGGATTTTGGATACCCTGGGATCCGTGGTTCGGTCTCACGGATTTCGTTCTCCCCTCGCGGTGATCACGGATGACCGGGTGGCTTCACTTTATGGGGAGCGGGCGCTGGCTTCGTTACGCGAGGCGGGATTCGAAGCCAGTTTGTTGATTTTTCCGGAGGGCGAGCCCTCCAAAACATTGCAGACCATTGCCTCGCTTTATGACGGGATGGTGAAGTTGAAACCTGAACGTAAGAGCGGGTTGATCGCCTTGGGCGGAGGTGTTGCCGGGGATATGGCGGGCTTTGTCGCCGCCACATACCTGCGGGGCATGCCGTTTATCCAAGTCCCCACCACCCTCCTGGCGCAAGTGGATTCGAGCGTGGGTGGCAAGGTGGGAGTGGATCATGCCGGGGGGAAGAACCTGATTGGTGCCTTTCATCAACCCGTCCAGGTCTTGATTGATACCGCGACGTTGAAAACCCTGGATCCGCGCCAGGTCAAGGCGGGGCTGGCGGAGGTGATCAAGCATGGGGTGATCCGCGATGAGCGCCTCTTTGAAAAAATTAAAACCGAGTTGGATTCTCTGCTTCGGATTGATGAACGGGTGTATCAAGAGATCGTTCCTTGGAATTGCCGCATCAAAGCTCAGGTGGTGGAACAGGATGAGCGAGAGCATGGGCTCCGTGCGATTTTGAATTTTGGCCACACCATCGGACATGCCATCGAGTCGCTGACCGGGTATGAGACCTATCTCCACGGGGAAGCGGTGGCCTTGGGGATGTGGATGGAAGCGCGGCTGGGTTGCCGGTTGGGAATCACACCCCTGGATGTGGTGGCTTCGTTGGAATCCCTGTTGCGGCAAGTCGGCTATCCTCTGGAGAGGCCTTCGATCAGTGGGGATCAATTGGTTGAAAGTATGTATCACGACAAGAAAGTGGAGGAAGGGACCTTGCGCTTCATTTTCCCAACCCGCATTGGGGATGTGGGGATTCACGCGGTCCAAGATGTCCAATCGATTAAAAAAGTATGGGAAGAATCGTCATGAGATCATCGAAAAGCAGTTTATATTCCGTTGACTTTCCAAACGCATCCGGCTGTAATAGTTTCTTGAACCTATCGGAGTGCAGATGGATGCTTCGACTCATTGCTATCGTGTTAATCGGCTTTTTGGTTGAGGGCTGTCACACCACCACCCTGCGTGTTGAAAGCCAGCCTCCCGGAGCGCAAGTTCATTACGATTTTAAACCCGTGGGAACCACCCCCGTCGAGTTTCCCGTCGATTGGTATGGCAAGCATAAATTGACGCTGGATCACCCTGTTCATGGGCGGCGGATTCAAGTGGTGGAGCTGAAATCTCCTGGGTATCTCATCTTTCCGATGGATTTCGTGGCGGCGGTAGCTCCCGCCAAACTCAAGGATCAGCGGACCGTGCTGATCGATTTCACCCAGCCTGTATCACCAGATACGGAGGAGGATCATGGCGCAAAAGGGCAGACAATCGCAGAATAATCATGGACCCCAATCCACAGGGGGGAACGTACTGTTTTTCCTCGGGATGGTGAGTGTCGTGGCCTTGTTGATCATTGGGTATGTATTAACCCAAGGTGGAGTGGATAACATCAAGGATAAAGTGGATACCGTCATTAACTTGAAACCTACCCAAGCGCCGGTGCCGCAGCCGGTCGCGACCCCGGTTCCCGCTACTGTCGTGAACAATGATGATGTCACTAAGGAATATGAACTTAAATTAAAAAAGCAAAGTGAGGAGTTTGCCGCCCAATTGGACCAGCAAAAGCGGACCTACGAAACCCAACTGAGCGACCTGAAAATGCAGATCCAAATCCTCAAGGATGAAAACAAGCGCTTGCGTGGAGGATCCTGAGATGCCGTATGTGTTTGGTGTGGATGGAGGGGCTTCAACCTGCCGGGCGGTATTGATTACGGACGCTGGGCAAGTTGTGTTTATTGGCCGGGGACCGGGAGTCAACTATCATGAAGTGGGCGCGGTTCAGGCTGTTTCTATCATCAAACGCCTTTTTGAAGAAGCGCTGAAGCAGGCCCATGCCCGACCAGAAGAATGCCTGGGGATGTGTTTTGGCCTGGCCGGGGTGAGCCGGGATCAAGACCACAAACTGCTATCCGGTGTGCTTGATCCGGTTTTTGGAGCAGGGAAATACCTGTTGACCCACGATGCAAAGATCGCCTTATTGAGCGGCGCCTTGGCGGAAATTGGGATCATTGTGATCTCGGGTACTGGCTCGATCGTCTATGGCCGGGACCGTGATGGTTTGGAAGCCCGGGTTGGGGGGTATGGCCCGCTTGTTTCCGATGACGCCAGCGGGTACCGCCTGGGGCTGGAAGGCATTCGGACTGTGTTACGCACCCATGATGGGGTGGTGGAATCCAACGCCATGGTTACCCCCATCATGACTCACTTGGGGATGAAGAGCGTGGAAGATTTGGTCCATTGGATCAATACCCCCGGGATCAGCCGGGAAAAAATCGCCTCCGTGGCCCCCTTTGTCATCCAAGCCGCGATGGATGACGACCCTATCGCCTATGATATGATTCAAGAACAAGCCGACCGGATTGCCCTGGGGGTGGAGAGCGTGTATCGCCGCTTGAATTTGCCGGAGCGGATCGATGTTGTGCTCAGCGGCGGCATTTTTAACAACTTTCCCAAGTTCTGCCGTTTGATTCAACGTAAGATCCGCTACTTGGTCCCGGGCGCTTGCGCGATTTCCCCTAAACTGGATCCGGTCTTGGGTGCCGCGTTCTTCGCGTTTGATCTCGCGGGATTTACCGTGGATGATGATCTGTTGGATATCGTGCGGCGGACCTACCTGGAATATAAGGAAAACAAGGACCGGCTGGAACCCTTCTCCTTAGGGGACGATTCCGTGCAGGAAAAGCATGCCCCTCTTTCGGAACCTGCCCCAGAGCCTGTTGAGGAACCGGTGCTGGAGGCTTGCGAACCCGATCCGGATTCGGATATCCCTGAAGAGCCCACATCCCCCCTCGATGACGAGCCGTTGGATGAAGAGACCAGGTCCAGTCTGGAGCCTCTGCCAGAAACTAAAATCGAATCCCCCCGGAACGAGTGAGATCGTCTGGTTAAGAAAACGCTTGCTTAAGCCGGGGATGGACTGGCTCGGGAAAGAGGGATTCCAATTGCTTTAACAAGGCGGCAAAACTCATCGTGGAATAATCCAGGTGAAGCAGGTTTTTCTCGGCTTCACCTGGTTCTGGATCCACGGATTGATCATGAATGACCGCAATGGTTGGTTTGTTTCCCCATAACTCCTGGCAGTATTGAATGATTCGTTTTTGATGGTCAGAGCCTTCAGGAAGATGAAGCAGCAGCACATCCGGCTGCATTTGCGCTAGGATCAGCATGGCGTGCAGGCTACCGTACGCTTTCAGCACTTTGTATCCCACCCTGGATTCGATAAATTCACTCAAAATCTCGGTCATGGCTGGATCTGTATCGGCAATGACTACTGTTTTAGCCCATTTTGAAGTGGGGTGGGCTCTCTCTTTTTCCAGAGGTTCCAGGAGTTTTTCCTTGGTCAAAGGAAGGGTGTCTGCCTGAATGCCATGGGGTATCCGCAGTTTGAAACAAGTTCCTTCCGGGCTGGGCCCTGCCAGTGAAATTTGCATCCCCAGCAAATCCGCCAATTGTTTGGCGATAGCCAACCCCAGCCCCCCCTGGCTGGTCTGATGGGCGGGGAGATCCCCCTGTTTTAAACAATAATTGATTTTGTTGTATGTTTCCTGAGAAAGGCCCATGCTGGTATCGGTTACAGTCAGCAGGGCTTGCTTTTGGATCAAATCCATCCGCACCGAAACCAAGCCTTTTTCCGTGAACTGGATGACGTACGAAAAGAGGTGCCGTAGAATCTCCATGAAACGGCTGCGGTCGGTCGTGCAAACGATATGATCCGGCGGATGGTTCAGTTCAAGAGCCAAGCCTTTGGTTTCTGCGGTTTTTTTGTATTCGAGAAGCGTTTCCCTCACGGTTTGGATCAGGTCAATGGGCTCAGGGACGATGAGCACCGATCCGGTGCTCAAGCGGCTCAGATGGATCATCTGGTGGATGATCTCGATCCCTGAAGACGCGTTGGCATCGATCAAATCGACGGCCTTCTTCTGGTTGGGGGTGAGAGAACCGTAGACTTCCTCGGCAAGCAACGAATTATATCCAAGGATTGCTTGCATCGGTTTGAGCAACTCTTGGGTCACGGCCGTCAGATAGCGATAGGGTGCCTGGGGGGCGCGGGGACCGGTGGTCTCCGCGGGCAGCACATCGAGGGTCAGTTGGATCAATTGGTGCCCGTCATGCACACAACATGATGCGCTTCCATCGACGGTGGCGGTTTGCCCATCGTGGATCAGGAAGGGGACTTGGGACAGCGCTGTCGATTCGGATAAACCGAGGGTCGAATAGGTTTCCCATAAGGCGTCACGCGCATCGCAGGGATGCAGCGCCTGGATGGATTGTTGCTGGAGGGTCTCTTTTTCGCAGCCCAGCCAGGAGAGAGCGAGCGCATTGGCATCGACGATCGTCCCAGTGGCAGGATGAAAAAGGATGATTGCCGGCCCCGTTTTCTGGAGTACCCCCGCGCAGCGAATCTGAGCCTGCTGGAACTGAGCCGATAAACGCCGGATCTGCTCCACATCAGACTTGGTGACCGCAACCTCTAACTGAGTGACAAACTCTTCAATACCCATGACACCTTCGAATCATGCAATTCCAATTTACTTTCAGTATATCGATGAAAGACGCGAGATCAAAATTTTATTTGGATATTCTTTTACTATAATGATTTAAACCATAGTGTAAAGATCATTGTTATAGATGTGAATTATCTTTGCTGAATTTTTCCCTTTGGAATCCTTTTTTCCAAGCCTTCGAGCGGGGCGTGGTTTGGTGCGGATAAAAAAATTGGATAAAAATGGGGGAGGCCCCCCATTTTTATCCAATTTGAGCCTTTCATCATAACAACTTGGATCAGTGTAAGACCCAATCCGTTACAGGGGTATGGAGCAGGGGGCGCAGAAATTCATGGCGAAGATGCAGGTAGGTCTCCATTGTTTGGTACGCGCTGCGGATCTGGCTTTCGCGCCGGGTCCGGTAGATTCCGGTGTATTGTGCCTCTTGCCGCAGATCTTCCAGAAGCAGGTCTTGGGCTTCTTGAAACTGGGTGGTCATGCGTTCGATGGAAAACAGGCCGTTCAGCGCCTGACCCATTTGCTGCAAATAGCGTTCGTGGAATTCTGTCACCCGGTGCAAGGGGCGGGATACCGGGCCTGGATCGCGCCCTGCCATGGGCGAACGGCCATTGAGCGGGAATTCCAGTGGCATTTCCGCGAAGGTTGTGCTGTGCGGCGGATAGCCATCAGTATACCCAAAAGTTTTATCCAGATCCCAGGGAACGCATTCCCACCGTTCAAAGGGAGGGGGATTGTGGATCAGGAACATGTTATTGAAGAATCCGTCCCAGTTCGTCAGCAAAACGCCCGCGACCGAGTAGGCGATACAGCGTTCAATATCCAGGTACTTCCGGACCATCGCTTCCCGGTCGTTCTCGTAGGGGGTGCGGATCGCGTCCATCATCTCGAACAAATCGCTGGAATCCTCGTCGAGGTTGGTTTTCTTCGAATAGCGGATCGACATCCCGGGGATGGCGTAGGGTTCGTTGTACGCGATCTTGTAGATATTGCTATCGGAGTCGCGGCTGTTTTGCTCCAAGAAGCGCTCGTTGGGCTGTTGGGTGGCGGTGCGCTGGGAATGTTGGCCCTTTTCAATGACACGGTACCAATCACAGCGGGGTGCCATGACTCCGAAATCGCGGAATAAACGGAAGGCGATATGCTCTTTGTGGTTGGTATCTGGCCCGCCTGAGTTTGGATGGGTTGGCCATTCCGGACTGATGTTGATGGTGCGGTCGCCCATGTATTCTTCGCCTTTTAAAAACTTGACTTTGCGACCTGTTCCATCCGCTTGGGAGTCTCGAATCTCCACTCCGTCAAAGACAAGAACCCGGTTGGAGCCCAGTTCGTTGACGACGATGGCGGAATAGGGCCTGGCTTGGCTGGTCAGGGAAGAAGAGACCGAATCGTACATCCAGAGCAGAGGAATTTGGCGGGGGATCTCATGGTTGTACACAAAATACGATTCATACGGTCTGGGTTCGGCGGGATGGGGCAGATAGATTAAATCCCCGCTGAACAGCAACACGCGGATGTTCCAGCGAACCAGGGTTTGGGAAGGCTGGGCCGGGATTGTCGCGGCAAAGTGGGTTGGCTCATTTTCAACCCGTCTCATGGTTTGGCGCAGGACGCTGCCTTGCCCCGCCGCGGTAACCAGTTCATATTGCAACGATACGCTGCGAACCGTTTCCTCCTCTGCGTCCAACCAAATGTGAACCTCGACCTCGTCCGCGGATTCAGGCTGACCGGGTTGAAGCATCCAGGTTTGCAGAATAGGGCGCACTGGTGTCCCTAGGGTGGTGTTGGCCCAGCCGGGGGATCCCCCATAGACGAGGGAACCCCGCCAGTGGATGGGATCGTTGGAGTCGCCCTCACTGGTGATCCGCTCCAGAGACGAGCCGTACCCATCGGCGCTGCGGGGCCAAGGGGCGGATTCCCGGTATTCGATCGTTTCGATGATATCACCATTTTCCGCCCGCAGCCGAATGGTCTCCCCTGAGTTGGATAACTGACCCAGGTAGGGACCCAGTACCGGCGCGGGATTGTTGCGCCATGATGCATGGCTGGGATCCTGGACCAGCAACAAATAACCGCCTGGGGCGAGAGTGGTTCCGGCAGGGAAGATGTAGCGGATGCCATCGGTGAAGGCATACTCCGAAAGATCGATGACTTCTCCGGTGGGATTGAAGAGTTCAATAAATTCCGCGGGGATCAGTTCATCCGGGGGATTGTAATAAATCTCGTTGATTAACGGGGGATGGGCGGCGAAGGGAGAAACTCCACAACAAACGAAGAACAAGAGGCACGATACATAGAGAAAGACAGGGTGTATACGATACATGGATACCTAAACCTTTAAAAAATCCGGTAAAAATAGGGTGAGCCAAGGAAAGAAGAGGATCAAGCCGAGTGCGATCAATTCCGCGACAATAAAGGGGATCACGGCTCGGCTGAGGCGGCTGATTTCGATCCCCGAAAAGGACGAGGCCACGAATAGATTCACTCCCACCGGCGGGGTAATCTGACCAATCGCCAGATTGATGGTGAGCAGGATTCCAAAATGAACTGGATCCACACCCACCTGGATGAGCACCGGTAAGAAGATGGGGACAAATATATACATGATCGAGATGGCATCGATAAAACAGCCTGCCCCCAATATAAACACGTTAACCAAAAGCAACAACAGAATTTTATGGGTTGTGATGGTTAACAGGGCCTGCCCGAGGATTTCGGTCAATTGGGTCTGATGCAGGACAAACGCGAACAGCGAAGCGTTGGCAATGATGAAAAGAATTTGCGCCGCGCTGCGGGCGGATTTGATCAGGGCTTGGGCCAGGACGCCTTTTTGAAACAGGGAGCGGTAAAAAATGGCGTCGATTGTCAGGATATAAAGCACCGCGGCGCCGGCCGATTCTGTGGGCGTGAAGATGCCCAGGTAAATCCCCCCAAGAATGAGGAGGGGGGCGACCAGGGCGAGCAGCGTTCCCGTGATGTCTTTCGCGGTGAGCGAGGGCTGTGGCGAGGGCGGGGTATCCCGTTTCGCCAATACCAAAACCGCAAAGATAAGAGAGGTGCTGACCAGAATACCGGGGATCACGCCTGCCAGAAACAGCCGACTGATAGAGGTTTCCGCTACGACGCCATAAATGATCAGCGCGATGCTGGGCGGCACGATGATCCCGATCCCTCCCCCGGCCGCCAGCAAGGCCGCGGAGCGGGAGGGAGGAAACCCAGACTCTTTGAGTAAGGGAAACAGCAAAATCCCCAACGCCGCCACATCCGCTGGACCCGATCCGGATATCCCGGCGAAAAGCAGGGATACGATCACCGTGACAACCGCTGTGCCACCCCGGATACCGCCCGCGGTGTAAAGAACAGCCTGTAATAAATGCCGCGCCAGTTGGCTTTCACCCAGCAAATGACCTACGACAAGAAACAGGGGAATGGCGAGTAATGTATAAGAATCCAGAGCGGAAAAGAGGGTTTGCACCAGGATGAGTGGGTCCGCCAGTTGAAACAGGAAAATGGTACTTGTGGCAGCTAGGCCCAGCGCGAACGCTACGGGAATTTCAAGCAGCAGTAAAACAAAAAAAAGCCCGAATAGGGTGA
This sequence comes from bacterium, assembly GCA_034002445.1. GTDB lineage: Bacteria > Hinthialibacterota > Hinthialibacteria > Hinthialibacterales > Hinthialibacteraceae > JAVFAP01. The sequence continues at coordinate 20,852 of JAVFAP010000003.1, forward strand.
ACCCTATAGCAAACACGCACAAACTCCTCGCTTGGGATAAGGCAGGAACGGATCATCCAGTGAGCATAGAGTATACCAAAATGCTGATTTCTCAACATGAGTGGGCGGCATTTTTCAAGATGCTTCCCCTGGGGGGCTGGATAGGTTGGGAAGGAAAAGAGATTCCAGAAGCGCGCCCGTTTTGCCGAAAATGGGGTATACTGGGGATGGTACATGGTCGGAATGAAATGGGAGAAGGGATGCTGATCCCTCGAAAAAAGGATGAAAAAATGATGAATCCACAATCCAGGATGAAACCAACCTTCCGGTGGTCTTTGTGTGCTCTTTTAGGCTGCGCTCTCGCAGGACTGCTCGCTGGGTGCGAACGGACTGAAGCTGATCCACGTGGAGAGGGGGACGGACTGAATCCAAGTGCCCTCCATGTGGGATTGGTCGGCGATCAAACGATTGAAGATCTGTTTACCATCCCCGATGCCAATGAGACGGAACCCGCGGCGCGGGCGATCCGGGCGGCGCATCTCTCCTTGATGGAGAAATACAATATTCAAGTGAGTCCGGAAGAGGTGAAGACTTTTACCCAGCAATCGATGGATCAGTTGATGTCTGAAACCGAGTTTGAAGAATTGCGGTCCCGGATGGAAACGCATCTGACCCAGCTGGATGAGATCGTCCAGAAGGGCGCCAACTTGGGGAACGCGCTGGATCAGTTTTTACAGGCGCTGGGGGTGACCGATTCCAATTTGCCCCAGATCGGCCAGGTGAGTGTGAACACTGTGTCGGAACTGCGGCGGTTGATGCCGGCCAGCCGGGAGGTGTTGATTCAGAACAATATTATGGGGAACCGCGATCTGGTCGAGATGATCAAGGTCGCTCAGATTATTATTCCCGAGATTCAGCGGCAGAGCCAGTTGCTGCGCCTGGACGAAGACTACAACAAAGCCCTGTTGCAATACGCCCGGGAAAATCTGTTGGGCAAAGATCCGGCCTTGGATGGAATCCAGCCCGAAGACCTGCAATGG
>JAVFAP010000004.1:0-21497 GCA_034002445.1 bacterium
GGGATCGATTACCACACCAAAGATCACGTTGGCATCGCCATCGGCCTTGTTGCGGATATGGGTCGTGATGGCTTTGTCGATCTCCAGCAATTTGATATCGCTGCCGCAAGTGATGTTGATCAGAATGCCCTTGGCGCCTTCGATCACTTGTTCTTCCATCAAGGGGCTGCACGACGCTTGTTTGAACGCGTCTTCCGCCCGGTTGGCTCCACGGCCGTAGCCGACGCCCATGACCGCGCCGCCGGCGGTATCCATGATGGATTTGATGTCCGCGAAGTCCAGGTTGATCAAGCCGGGACGGGTGATCAGATCAGAGATGGATTGGACACACTGCTTCAAGACGCTATCCGCCACTTTGAAAGCGTCGATCAAGGTGGTGGATTCATCCACCACGCTGATCAGGCGCTGGTTGGGGATGGTGATGAGGGTGTCGACTTTTTTGCGGAGTATCTGCTGCCCTTTTTCCGCATGATTGCGGCGGACGGTTCCCTCGAACTCGAATGGCTTGGTTGTGATTGCGACCGATAACGCTCCGAGTTCCTTGACGACATCCGCGATGACCGATGAGGCCCCTGTTCCTGTTCCGCCCCCAAGTCCGGCGGTTACGAAGACCAAGTCGGCGCCTTCCAGCTCGGCCCGGATCAAATCGCGATCTTCATTGGCGGCTTGCTCCCCCAAGACCGGATTGGCACCAGTACCCAAGCCCTTGGTAATGCTTTTTCCAATGTGGATTTTACGGGGGGTTTTGGCTCGTTGCAGCGCTTGGATATCGGTGTTGACGACAATGAATTCCACGCCATCCAAACTCCCGTCCCCCATGCTGTCCACCGCGTTACTGCCGCCGCCCCCAACGCCGACTACGGTGATTTTGGGTCCACTGTTGTTCATCATGTCATGGGATCCGTCTTCGTTGAAATCAATCATGCTGTGGCGTCTGGACTCATGGTGGGTCTCGCGGCCTTCAGGCTGCCCGTATTCGTTATCGTTTGCCAGTTCGATTACCATATTCTTTCCTCCCTGTATCTGCTCACTTCGTCTGTATTTTAGTAAAAGGGTGGTTTCCATTTTCACCCTTGGTCTTCCTTATTGAAACGTATCCTGGGTCCATTGAAAAAAACGGTGGTATAAACGGGAAAATCCGGTGCCCATGGCGGCCTGCTGGTGATCTCGCTTCTCGAATCCATAGTGCAATAGCCCCACCGCCGTCGCATAGAGCGGACTGTTTATAATATCTGGGTACCCCACGATCCCATCGGGATAGCCGATATGGGTATCGCGTTTGATGATTTCCTGGGCCTTCTCGGGGATGCCCTCCAGCAGTGCTGTCCCGCCGGTCAGAACGATCCCGCCATAGAGCCGGTCCAGCAGATGCTGCATCCGCATGGAGCGCATCACTTCTTCCAGAATTTGCTCGACTCGGGCTTCGATAATTTCACACAGCCGTTTGCGCTTCACAATCAACGTGCGGCGGTTTTTAAACCGGATGACCTCCATGGTGTCATCATCTTTTATCGCCGTCGAACGTGCGGAACCCGAGTATTTTTTGAGATGATCGGCGTTTTCGACCGGCGTTTGAAAATAGCGATTGATATCCTGGGTGATATCTTCACCCCCTAATCCAAGTGACTCGCTGTGTTGAATATACCCCCCGTGATAGACCACAATCGAGGTGGTTTCTCCCCCCAGATTGATGAGGGCGACGCCGGTGTTTTTCTCATCCTCGGTGAGGATGGCGGCGCTGGAGGCGATCCCCTGGCTGACTAGGTTTTCCAGATTGAACCCCGCCCGTTTTACACAACGGACAATATTACGCAGGATGGACTTGCGACCGGTAACCAGGTGAATGTTCGCTTCCAGCACGCTGCCTTCCATCCCCAGCGGATCCCGGATTTCTTTATCATCATCCAGGCGGAACCAGCGGGGGATGCAATGCACCACCTCAAAATCCTTGGTGACCGATTCTTTAATGGCGGCGTTCATGCTTTGCTGAATATCGTCTTGGGTGACGCCGCGTCCATGGTTGGACAAATTTAAAATCCCTTGGCAATTCTGGCTTTGCAGATAAGTCCCGGAAATACTCACCACTGCCTTGCGCGGATGAACGCCGGGGATATGGCTGATGGCTTTGTTGGTCGCGTTGGAAATCGATATCACAATCTCTTCCAAATCCACGATCCCACTCGCGGATAACCCCGAACACGGATGCAAGCCGATCCCCAAAATCTCGATCACCTTGCGCTCATTACGCCGTGCGGCGATGGCACAGACCTTGGTTGTGCCAATGTCGATGGCCAGCATAAAATCGCTGTCGAGCATCCGTTTCATGGTTCCACCAGTCCTGTCATCAGCACGGTCTTCTGGGACTGATACAACCGTTGCCAGTTCTCTTGCTCCTGCCCGTCGAAACGGACCGCAAAGCCTTTTTCTGGAAACCGCGCGTCGATATAAATAGCCTGCACATCGGTTTTTTCCAAAGATTGCCAAAGTGCCGCCAGCTTTTTCTCGATATCCAGGGACGAAAAATCTTTCATCACAACGACTCCCACACGACGGCGCGGATGCAGGGCAAAGGTTTCGTCCTCACGCCACTCCGCCTCGACCATCTCGGCAAACAGGGCGGGGGATTCGTTCTTTAAGCGATCCAGAAACTGCAAACTGGCAACGACCTGTTTTTTGATGCCCTGATCTGTGTGGATATTACTGCCCGGTTCAAATTTCATCTCGACACCACGCAGCAAGGGGTGCGATAACACAATCGCGATTTCGGCTTCTTGTTCCGCTTCCGATTTCTGCAGCAACGTGGGCCCCATCAAGCCAGGCAGGATGGTTCCATCGGTATCCAGGCCATACAGCAGACTGTCTTCAGGGTTCAGGCAGAACACGATAGGCTGTCGTTCGGTAATGGAGATATGAATGCGTTGGGGCGGTTTGCGCTGGATCGAACACGATTTGATCCAGGCGTGGCTCTCCAACCGTTTCGCCATGTCTTCCAGGTTGACCATCCAGATTTTGGTCCCAAAGGGAATCTGAGCCAGTAATTTGATCTCGTTTTGGCTTACACGCTGGTTTCCGTCGATGGTAAGTTCCTGGACGATCAACTCCGGTGATTCAAAAAAAGTGATGGCAAAATTGTGCAGCCACAAAATCGTACCCGCCAATGTCGCGCCCAGAATGATCACCTGGCACATATACATCAGTAGGTGAAACACATGGTGCATGGTGAAAGGAGAGCGGTTATTCATGAGAATTGGTTCTCCTTTCCTGTAGGTTTTGTAAAAGCATTTCCCCCACGTGCCATACCGAACCGGCGCCCAGGGTCACCACGGTTTCGCCTTCCTGTGCTGTTTCCGCCAGATAAGGAATGATATCGTCTTGATTGGGCAAATACCGCACCGTAACCCCGCTTTGGCGAATGGGTTCCAGCAGAATTTCCCCAGTCATACCGGGGACGGGCTTTTCCCGTGCCGGATAAATATCCATCAGAACCAGTTCATCGAGGCCCAGAAAAGCTTGTCCGAATTCGACCGCCAACTTCTGGGTACGCGAGTAGAGATGGGGCTGGAAGACTCCCCGCAGACGATGGGGATATCTTTCGCGGAGGGCCTGGATGGTCGCTTTGATTTCGGTGGGGTGATGGGCGTAGTCGTCGATCACGGTGACTCCCGCCGCGGTGCCTTTGAGTTCCATCCGCCGTTGGACTCCCGTGAAGCGGCTCAGGGACGAAAACACGGGTTCCAGGGGCAGATTCAAGACCTGGGCCAGGGCGAGGATGCCCAATGCGTTGTGGTAGTTGGCTTGCCCGCCGAGGGATAAACGCAGATGACCGAGCAGGCGGCCTTGATAGAGCACATCACAGCCGGGATTCTCTCCGGTGGCGGTATATTGAATCCCCTGAACCGCCGCTCCCGCCGAAAACCCATACGAGAGGGTTTGGGCCGTCATCCCCTGAATGGCTTCCGCGCAGGCGGGCCAATCGGCGGAATACAGAATCCACCCGTTGGGCTCGATTCCGGTCAAAAACCGTTTGAACTGGGCGATTATGGCGCCCAGATCAGGGTAAAAATCCAAATGGTCCGCGTCGATGTTATTGACAAGGGCAATCGTTGGATGCAGATAGGTGAACGAGCCATCGCTCTCATCCCCTTCGGCGACGGCCCAGGCTCCCGTGCCGATGCGCGCATTGCCCCCCAGCGCGGGAATCTCTCCCCCGATAAACGCGGTGGGATCCATGCCGCAATCCAGCAGCACCTGGGTGGCCATGGCCGTGGTGGTGGTTTTTCCATGGGTGCCGGTGATAACCAGGGACGTGTAGGGTTCGAGCAAATGCCCCAGCATTTTGGCGCGCGGCCAGATGGGGATCTGCCGTGTTTGTGCCGCCAGAATTTCGGGATTGGATGGAGATATCGCACTCGAGGCAACCACCAGGGTGGCACCTTCCACATTGGCCGCCTGATGTTCATCCATAACGCGAACGCCCATCGCTTCCAAACGATGGGTTATCGCGGATCGGGCTGGATCAGAGCCGGAGATGGTATAGCCCCTTTGCAATAACAAAGGAACTAATGCACTGACTCCAATACCCCCGATCCCAACCAGATGAACATGTTGAGGCCCTTTCAGGGTCGTCCCGTTATGCATCCCTCAACCTTTTCAACCTCCCCTGTTTTCCTGCGGCTGTGCCATGGAAGACGAGAGGGGTTCAAGAAGATGATGTATCTTTATTTGTATGGTGTCCGCAGCCTTTTCGTTTGCGAGTGTTCTGGCGCGGTGCCCCATTTCAACCCGAGTAGGAATATTGATCAGAAGTTGTAATAACTCTAATTTTAATTGATCCGATGTTAAGCCTTTTTCTTCAAACATGATAGCCGCGTTTTTATTTTTAAAAACTTCACTGTTCACTTTTTGATGATTTTCACTCGAAAAAGGATACGGAATCAAGATGGAGGGGAGGCCCCAGAGTGCAATTTCCGATAAAGTTCCCGAGCCGGCCCGGCTGATGACGAGATCACATTGGGCATAGGCTTCGGCCATTGCCTCGATAAAGGGGACCAGGGTAACACACTCCGGCGGTGTCAAGGATTGAGCCCATGTGTAATTTTTTTCACCAGTCTGTAAAAGGGCTTTAAATACTACGCCTTCCTTATGCAGCAGTTGAAAGGCTTCGATGGCCGTTTGGGTAACCACCCGCGCCCCTTGGCTTCCCCCCAAAACCAGGATGGTGGGGATTTGGTTTTGGGATCGTTGGGTTTTCTTGCAGGCCGAAATAATCTCTCTGCGCAAGGGAAATCCCGTTTGGATACACGGCACTTTTTTTAAATACTCTTGGGTAATTTCGTATGTTGTGAAAACCAGGTCGCATTGCGAGGCCAGCCAACGGTTGACCAGGCCGGGCACGGTATTTTGCTCATGCAACGCGAGTTTCCATCCCAGCAGCCGGCCTGCCAGCATGGCGGGCGCGGAGACATAGCCGCCCACGCCAAACACCACTCCTTTGGGGTAGCCACGCAGAATCCGCACGCACCGGGCGGTTCCCTTGATAAATAATGCCATGGCCTTGAAATTTTTCAGAGTGAGTTTGCGCTGCAATCCCATCAAGGGAAGGCCGTGGAATGGGATCCCACGCCGTTCCACTTCCTTGCGGTCTCGTTCTTTTTCCAACCCCACATAGAGCAGGGGGGCAGAGGGGAGCCCTTCCTGGATGGCTTCGGCAACCGCCAACGCGGGATAGAGGTGGCCGCCCGTGCCGCCGCCGGTGATCAGGATTGGAAGGGTATGTTTTTCAGAAGAAACCAAGGCTGCTCTTTCCTTATAAATTTAATTGTTGCCCCGGACGGGAATATCTCCCACCCCAAATGTCTCTTTGGCGATGTTCATTAACAGGCCCACCATGGTCATGCTGATAACCAGTGACGAACCCCCGTATGAAATGAAGGGAAGCGAGATCCCTGTCGTTGGAATGGTGCCAGTCACAACCGCGATGTTTAAGACGGCCTGCAATCCGATGGCGGATGTGCACCCCACCGCCACCAGGCGGCCGAATGGATTGGTGCAACGCATCGCGGTGAGATACCCCAGCGTGATGAGTGTTAAAAAAACGCCGAGGATAGCGGAACACCAGACAAACCCCAACTCTTCTCCCATGGTGGAAAAAATAAAATCCGTATGGGGCTCGGGTGTAAATCCCAGTTTTTGCATGCCTTCGCCGATCCCTACGCCCCAAAGCCCACCATGAGCAAAGCCCACCAGGGCGGTATATAACTGGTACGCTTTGGTAGCCTGATAATTTTCTGGATGCAAAAAGGCGTCAATTCGCACAAACAGATGGGGCTTGGTGTACAGCATGAAGAAGATGCCTGCCAACATCAGAAGTAGTGCGGGTGTCAGGTGCATTAAGCGGCCTCCGGCGGCAAACCAGATAATGACCGCGAGAACGCAGATAAAAAACGTCGTGGAGTGGTCGGGTTCGATTACGACCAACGCTAGGGTGAATATCAGCATGCCCAACGGCGCCAAGGCCCCGTGAATAAACGAATCCATCCGGTCCAGTCGATTTGCCCATGTCGCGGATAGATAGATGATGAGTGATAGTTTGGCGGCATCGGAGGGTTGAAAACTAAAGCCAAGGACCCGGATCCAACGATGGGCGCCATTGACCTCCGGAAAAAAGAAGACCAGGGACAGGAGGATGAGGGTGGCGAGCATGATCCACCGTGAGTAATCCTCCCAAATGTTATAATTCTTGTTGGAAAAATAAAACATGCCCGCGAGGCCGATACTGAACCAAATCAACTGGCGGCCCATGTATCCATATACATTGGCTTCCTTGAAGGACGAACTCAATACCATGATCACGCCCACCATCACCAGGAGAATGGTCAAACAGCATAAGGCACTGACGACAAAGGATCGGGCGTTAAACATCCATTCTTCCTTTCACGGCCTCTTTGAATCGCTCGCCCCGCTCCTGGTAATTCTTGAACATGTCCCAACTGGCGCAGGCGGGGGAAAGCAGCAGATGATCGCCCGGACAGCCTTCTTTCAATCCCAAGGCGACCGCTTCTTCCAGGCTATCCACCAACTGCACTGCGGTGAGCGGCGTCCAGGCTTCCGCGAAGAGGTCTTTTGCCTCTCCCAACAGATAGACCTTTTTGACTTTCTCTTGGATCAGCGGGGCCAGAGAAGCGAGAGGGTCGCCCTTGGGGCGCCCTCCCGCGATCAGTAAAATGGGGGCTGGAACCGAATGCAAGGCCGCTTCCAGCGCATGCACATTGGTCGCCTTCGAATCGTTGTAACAGCGGATTCCATTCACCTCTGCGACATATTCCAGTCGATGGGGAAGGGAAACGAACGATTCGAGTGCGTTCAACGCGTCTGCCAACGGAACCCCTATTGAGGTTACCACGCCCACCGCCGCGAGTGCATTAAGAATATACTGCGGCAATTTGCTCTGGAACGAGGCCCATGGCAGGCCTTCTTCCCTCGGATCATCCCGGAGAATGACAGTCCTATCCTTATAAAAGATCCCGGTAGGCGCCAGAGTGTCGATAGCAAAGGATCTTTTTTTGGATAGCACCCAATCGGGACAATCGCCCTCAACCCTGGAGCCCATCCATAACGAGTTTTTCTCTGTTTGATTGATCACAATTTGAAATTTGGTTTTATAGTATTCGCGAGTATTGGCGTAGCGGTCCAAGTGATCTGGTGCCAGATTGGTGATGACGGCCGCTTCGGCCTTGAACTGGCAGAACGTCTCGCATTGATAACTGCTGACTTCCAACACCAGGGGCGCTTGGCCGGTTCGCTCTTCATGCTGGGCGACTGCCGCGACGGGGTATCCCACATTCCCCGCCAAGGTGGGGTTCTGCCCCAGTTGCTGCAGGATATGGTGAATCATCGAGACAACCGTGGTCTTGCCATTCGTCCCCGTGACAGCCAGTACAGGCCGGGAGAGGAAGCGGCAAGCCAACTCCATCTCTCCCAAAAGAGGGATTTGGGATTCATGCAACCAGTCGAAAAACGCCCCTCGGGGGGGTACGCCGGGGCTGATGACACACAGATCGATTCCCTCCATGGGCGCCAGCGTGCCGGTCAGGATGGAAACCCCTCGTGGCTCCCACACGGATTGCAGTTCCACCGCTTTTTGCGGATTGGCGTCGTAGGCCACGACCTGGGCACCTTCGTGCAATAAGAGACTGGCGGCGGCGGTTCCGCTTTCCCCCATCCCCACCACCAACGCGCGGAGACCGACGAGATCGGGCTGGGGCTGGCTCAGCCGATTGGAAAGGATTGGGTTTGATTTGAGTTTCTCGTTCTTCATTATTCTGCGTTCCGTCCGCGATTTACCGAATCTTCAATGTCGCCAAACCCATAAAGGCAAAAATGGCGGCAAGAATCCAAAACCGAACCACGATTGTGGTTTCGGACCAGCCTTTCATCTCAAAATGGTGATGCAGCGGGGCCATCAGAAAAATCCGCTTCCCGCCGCGATACCGGTAAGAGGTCACCTGGAGAATGACGGACATCGCTTCCATCACGAACACACCCCCGATGATGACCAGCACTAACTCCTGCTTGATCAGAACGGCTAGGGTTCCTAGGGCGCCCCCCAAGGCAAGCGAGCCGGTATCCCCCATGAAAACCTTGGCTGGGTGGGCGTTATACCACAGAAAGGCCATGGTGGCGCCAACCAGCGCCATGGCGAAAACCGCCAGTTCGCCGCTCTCTTTCACGAATAATATGCCCAGGTACGCGCTGTAATCGAAGCGCCCGACAATGTAACACAATGCCGCGAAGGCCAAGGAGGCGACGATGATGCAGCCGCTGGCTAGCCCATCCAGTCCATCCGTCAGGTTGACGGCGTTCGACGCGCCCGTGATGACTAGCGCGACAAAGGGAATGTAGAACATCCCCAAAGGGATAAATACATTTTTTAAAAACGGCATGGGCAGATCATAGGGCCGGTTATCCCCTAGGGGATGGAAACAATACAGCATGACTCCAACCGCCAAGCCGATGCTGATCTGGACAATCAATTTCTGCTTCGCGTGAACCCCTTTGTACTTTTTCTCTTTCAGTTTGGTGTAATCATCCAGAAAACCCAGCGCTCCTAGGGCCCAGGTCACAAGCAGGCAGGTCCATACCAGTTCATTGTGCCAATTACCCCACAGAAACATGGACACCGTGATGGAAGCCAGGATCAGGGTTCCTCCCATGGTCGGCGTGCCCGCTTTCCCCTTGTGGCGTTCGTATAAATCCTTGACCCCCTCGCCCCGGATGGTTTGTCCGATCTTCATGCGAACCAGCCAATCGATCATATAGGGGCCCGCCAGGACCCCGATCACCATGGCGGTGATGGCGGCCATCGCGGCGCGGAAGGTTATGTAGTAAATTACATTGAGAACCCCGAAGAGTTCCGGGTTCAGTTTGGATAACGGATATAAAAATTCCAAGGCCATCAGTGTGCCCCTCCTGATCTGGCTTGCAGCGCATCGTGCGCGATCGAGCGGTCATCAAAAGGAACCTTTTGCCGCCCTATGATCTGATAGGTTTCATGCCCCTTGCCCGCGATCAGAAAAATATCGTTGGCCTCGAGACGGGCTATTCCGGCGTGGATTGCCTGTTTGCGATCAGGGATGATTTCCACATTGGATTGATGCGGATCCAGCCCTTGTTGGATATCCTGGATAATCCGCAGGGGATCTTCGGTACGGGGATTGTCACTGGTGAGGATGACCCAGTCGCTGTAGCGTTGCGCGATGGCCCCCATCAGGGGGCGTTTGAATGGATCCCGGTCGCCGCCGCACCCCACCAGGGTGAGCAAGCGGGTGTGAGGGATCGCTTCGAGGGTTTGCAGGCATTTTTCCAACGCGTCGGGAGTGTGGCAGTAATCGACCAGAATTTGGGCCCCTAGGCTATTCGGGACCGGTTCCAGGCGGCCGGGTACCCGTTCGAAACTCTCGATCCCTTTCACGATGGTTTCGAACGGAATGTGCGCCGCCCATGCGATCGCCGCCGCCCCCAAAATATTGGAGATGTTATGGCGGCCGACCAGCCTGGTTTGGATCTGGGCCTCGCGCCCGTCGGGCAGATGCAGGATGAAGTGCATGCCGGTCAGTTGGATATCAATCGCCCGCGCGGTGCAATCCGCGGGCTGATCGATCCCAAAAGAGAGCCGGTTTCCTTTTTGCAGTTCCTGGAAAAATTGCCGACCGGTTTCGTCATCGGCATTGCATATCGCCACTCCACCGGGCTGCAAGTGTTCGGTAAATAACCGCTTTTTGCTGTCCCGGTAGTGGGCCATGGTTTTATGGAAATCCAGGTGATCCTGGGTTAAATTCGTGAAGAGGGCGATGGAAAATTGAATTCCTTCGACGCGGTGCAGGGCCAATCCGTGGGAGGAAACTTCCATCGCCACCCAGTGGATGCCCGCCTCCGCCATCTGACGCAGAAGGTGTTGCAGGTCATGCGGCAAGGGCGTGGTGTTGGTCGCTTCGATGACCGTGTTTCCAAACCGGTATTCGATGGTTCCGATCACCCCCATCCCTTCTTGATGGGAGCGCCAGATACTTTCTAAGAGATAGGTTGTTGTCGTCTTTCCATTGGAGCCGGTTATCCCGATCAGGGAAAGGGAGTCTGCGGGGTGACCGTAAAAATTGGCGGCCAACCGGGGCAAAACCGCAAGAGTGTCCGCCACCCGCGCTTGGGGGAGGGACAAGGTGGGATCGAACGTCTCGACCACAACAGCGACGGCCCCACGCTGCGCGGCGGCGTGGAGATACGCATGACCATCGGCGGTACTGCCCCGCAACGCGACAAAAAGCGATCCTGCTTCAACTTGGCGGGAATCGCAAGTGAATGCCGTCAGCGTGCTGGGGATGGTACCGGACCACTCCAGGATGGGGATGGATTCAAAAACTGTCTTGCCCTCAACCATTTCTTTGTTCCGCTATTCTGTGGTAACATGAATCCCGTAGTCCATTCAGAGATATTATCGTGTTGCCAACATTCCCGATCCGTTGTCCACATTCGGATCGGTCAGCATTGGTTCACATACAATTTGCCCAATTGATTTTTTCCCCTCCAACGGGGTGCCTTCTGGGGTTTCCTGCGCGGTCACTTTGCCCGAGCCTTGGAAATCCGCTGTCAATCCATGCTTGGCGAGAAACGCGTACGCATCCCGTATGGGCAGGCCGATTAGATTGGGCATGGTATCTTGTTTGACAGGAGAACGCGGTTCTCCGGATATTTGCATCGTCTTGTTGACGCCGAAGGTGCGGGCCTTGTCCAACTCGGATTTCAGTTTTTCTTCTTTTGTGGTTTTCTTTCCCCGCTCCTGGTTGGCTTGGACCAAGAGAGGATCATTGGTAAAGGTCGGGGAAATTCCTAGATAAGCGATCAACTCTTCCGCGATCACCTTCCAGGCGGGTGCGGCGACTTCGCCGCCATATTTTTTCTTCTTGGGTTCATCCACCATGACCACGATGGTGAAAAGCGGATCCTCGGCGGGGAAAAATCCGGCGAACGAAGCGATCCGCATCCCCCGCCCATACCCTCCCGTTTCTGGATTGACTTTCTGGGCGGTGCCGGTTTTGGCTGCAATATGAAAACCAGGAATTCTAGTGTTACGACCAGTGCCTTCGGGATCTTCCGTCACATCGATCATCATCTGGACCACCTGCTCGGTGGTCTGGCCCTGCGCGATGCGATATGCTTCCGGCCGGGGGCGGGGATAAAACTGCCCTTCGCTGGTTTTATACCCTTTGACCAGCTGGGGCGGTTGAAAGATGCCTCGGTTGGCTAGAGCGCTGTAGGCGGTGGCCAGGGTTAACGTGGTGGTCGCCATCTCCTGCCCATAGGGAACCGCGCCGATCGATGCCGGGGTCCACTGGTGCGGCTGGCGGAGAATGCCAGGGCTCTCGCCTGAGAGGCTGGGGATGATGCGTTGCCCAAAGCCAAACCGGTTCAAATAATCATACAAAATGCTGGACTGGCTTTGCCAGTCGTTGGGCGCGAGCTGTTGGGCTATTTTAACCGTGCCGATATTACTGGAACGGACCAGGATATCGTGGACCGAGAGATTATCGAAACTGTGAATATCGTCGCGGATGGTACGGCCATGAAAATAAAAGCGGCCGTGTTCACAATAGAACATGGTTTCCGGTGTCACCACACCGTATTCCAGCGCAGCCACTACCGTGAACGGTTTGATGACCGAACCGGGTTCGTACACATCGGTGATCAAACGGTTTTTCCGTAAACTCTCCGCGAATTGGTTGTATTGATTGGGGTCAAACCTTGGGCTGTTGGCCAGGGCGATGATTTCCCCGGTTTTCGGGACCATGACCACCGCGTTGGCATAGAGCGCGTTTAATTCTTGCCGGACTTTATCCAGTTCCCGTTCAGTGACATACTGGATGTAACTATCGATGGTCAATACCAAATCCGCACCACGAGTGGTGATTTTTGTATAATCATCGGTTGCCAAGGGGCGCCGGCTGCTGTCTTTTTTATCCGTGATCTGCCGGGGAATCCCCTTTAATTTCTCTTCGAAGGCAAATTCAATCCCTGCCAAACCCCGGTTACCTGTCCCGGTATAGCCGATCAATTGCGCCGCCAACTCGCCCTCGGGGTAAAAGCGGACCGACTGGTCCTTGAACGAAATCCCCGGAATGGTTTCGGCTTCAATTTGCTCCTTCTGATCCTCGGGCACATTGCGTTTGAGCACCCGGGCTTTGAAACGCGGGGTCTGGAGTAGCGCGATATGAGTCTCTTGTTCCTTCTCGGTCAGACCGATGATGGAACCAACCCGTTGGATCGAATCCCGGATATCTTCGGTGTGAGTCTTGTCAATTTCCACCGTATAGGTGTGAGTATTCAGCGCCAAGGGCCGTCCATTCCGGTCTTCAATCAATCCCCGGGTGGGAGAGAGGGGGAGATGGTAGGTGCGCGCGATTTTACTGTTTTCCTTGAGATCGGGGGCACGGACGATTTGCAGAATATAGAGGCGCACGACCAGAATGCTGAACGCGAAGATGGAGCACAGCAATAAAACGAAAATTCGGAGAGAAGAAGGTTTTTGTTCAGTCACGATCACTCCAAAAATTTCTGCACTTGATCCCGTGCGGTTGTCCAAACGTCGACGGCTTGATTGCGAATATGGCTGAAAATGTTCTCACTCATCTCGTCCGGAGGATACGAGGCGCGCAGATCCTTCGGATTGCGTAATCCCTCCACCGGCAGTTCAACGGCTGGATACTTGGGCGGCCCGAGTTGCGGCAACTGCTCTTCCAGTAATACCCCAATCCGCTCGAAACGTTCCAACTGCGCAATCTTGTTATCGACTTTTTGAATATCGCTCAGTAACTTCCGTTTTTCCAAGTACTTGTCCCCCATTTGGTACTGGATGTCGGTTTCTTCCATCGATCCTTTCACCAAAAGGATGACACACCCAAATACGGTAACGATCCATAAATAGGTGATGAATCCTCGGACATAGGGGATCAGGGATTCATAATCTGGATCGTGGGTGCGCATGGAAAAACGGCTCCTCTATCTTCTCTCTTGTGGTCATTCATCCATAAAGCGTTCCAGCACACGGAATTGCGCGCTGCGGGAGCGGGGATTGCGATCGATTTCCGCGGCACAGGGCCGAATCGGCTTGCGGGTGACCATGGTTCCCTTGGCGTGGGCGCCACAGCCGCATTGCGGCATGCCGGGAGGGCAAATGCAACGGCCGCAATAATCTGAAAAGAGTTGCTTGACCACTCTGTGTTCTAGGGAGTGGTAGGTTAAGATGCCGATCCGCCCTCCGGGCCGAAGATAGTCCAACGCGGCTTGCAGCCCGGTGCGCAAGACTTCAATTTCGTCATTGACGGCAATCCGGAGTGCCTGGAACACCCGGGTCGCGGGATGAATCCCTTCTTGATGCTGGTACTTGACGGGGATGGCCTGCAAGACCAAGTCCGCCAATTCCTGCGTGCTGGTGAGGGGTTCGATCTGGCGGCGGCGCACAATGGCGCGGGCTATCCGCCGCGAAAACCGTTCATCCCCATAATTTTTAAAAATGTCCGCGAGTTGGGTCTCACTCCACGCCGCGCAAATTTCTTCGGCGGTGATCCCCTGTTGTTGATTCAGCCGCATATCCAGACGGCCGTCTCGCATAAAACTGAAACCACGATGGGCTTCGTCGACTTGCGGAGAAGAAAAACCGCAATCAAAAAGAATATAATCCGCCCCGTCCATGGGATTTTCTTCGAAGAACGAACGCAGATCCTCAAATCCCTGGTGGATCAGGCGAACAGAAAACGTTGAGTTGGCAAACAGGGCCTGGCACGCGGTGAGCGCGTCTTGGTCTTTATCGAATCCCAGCAGGGTGTCCTGCTCGGTAAAATCTTCTGTAAGTTTTTGGCTATGGCCGCCATAGCCCAACGTGCAATCCGCGAATACGATCTTGTGACGCGGCGGTTTGAGATACGACACCACTTCCGAAAGCATGACAGGGATATGACGAATCGGTTCGGTATTACTCATTCCCTTGGTTTTCCCGGACTTCTTGTTCAAAGGCCTCGATGGTCTTCTGCCCTTTGGCGAGCTGCAGAACCGCTGGAAACTGCTTCGTGATAGCCCGGTCATCCAGGGCGACTTGGTCTTTATAATAACTTTGGTTCCAGATTGTGATTTTGTCCCAATCGCCAAGCATCATGATGTTCTTTTCCAGCCGGGCGTACTCCACCATGTCCTGGGGAATGACGATGCGCCCTTCGGCATCCAGGTTGATCGGCTGGGCGTAGGCAAATAATTGATGCCGCGCGCTCAAACCCGCGTCGGTGTATAACTCCAGACTGGCGATCCGCTTCGCGAGGGGCAGCCAGTTACAGACTGGCATGATCGCCAACGAACGCTTTAACCAACGGAGCATGATTAACGGATGATTCCCAAGGCAATCCCGGAATTGCTGGGGCAAGCCCACCCGCAATTTCGAATCGATTTTGCGGTCGAATGTGCCGATCAGCATGGTGACTTCCGCCGATTCACTGCTGTGAATCGTCTGCAAGCCCTCCACCCCTGTCTGGCTCTCCACCGCGTTCATATCCGGTGCCATCATCCCTTGGTTTGGTTTTTTTTCCACTTTTCCCCACTTATTGGGAAAAAGCGCCACTATTTGGGATGCTAGCACACTTCAAATGGGGATGCAAGGTAATTTTTCCAAAAAGGATTTAATTGAACTGTGAAAAAGTAAGTAAGGTTTGAACAAATGTGCAACACTAATGCGATATAATAACACGCCCATGGGCATGCGTATCCAGTGGGGGTGGCTGAATCCACGGCTAACTCTAGAAATCTGAGGGGATCGCAGAATTATTTGGTGGATTCTGGAGGTATATAGTCAGGGAAATACCGGCGTGCGCATTCTTCGCAGAGGGAGTGGGTGAATTCGGCATTGGAATGATCCCGGATGTAGACTTCGATCTGCTGCCAATACCCCGCGTCATCCCGAATTTTTTTGCACGAGGAGCAGATGGGCAAGAGGCCACTGAGTTGTTTGACATGCGCGAGGGCTTCACGCAACTCCTTGATCAGTTTTTCTTGCTGGGCCTCGATCTGGTGACGGCTGTCGATTTCCGCCGTGAGTTCGTGGTTCAAGGCGGAAAGGGATTTGGTCCGTTGAGCGATGATGGACTCTTGTTCCGCGATTTGCCGGTGTAACGCAGTTGACATCTGATTGAAGGTGGTGGTGAGATCAAAGAGTTCTTTGCCCACCGGCAATTGGATTTGTTGTCCAATCGAGGACGGATTATTGGTGATTTCCTGGCTTTTTTGACGGAGGGTGGCCAGCGGGGTAAAGATTAACCAACGGTTTAGGAAGAATTGACAGAGGAAGAGGATCGCAATAGCGATTATCGCCACGACGGATAGGCGGAAGGTGTAGTGATTGACTTCGCTATACGCCTCTTGGAGAGGAACCCGGATGGAGATCGCCGAGAGGATTTCCCCTTCGGAGCGGTGAAAACTGCGTGTGGGGCCGTAGATGTCGATCATCCCTTGAGGGGCGCGGTCGGGGGTATCGTGGCAACGCAAGCAGGTCTCTTCCATCGTTTCTCCCCGCCGGAGCGAGACGAAAAAAGGAACCTCATCGAGGATGCGGATATCGGTTTTTTCGATCAAATCGGGGCTCTGATTCAGGGCTTTGATAAACTCGGCTTCATACGCGTCGGCTTCGTTGGCTTCGCTGCGGGCGTTGATGGCGCATTCCTTATAATAATAGTGAAGCGGATTGAATTGCTGAAAAAAGTTGTCGATTTCGCGCACGGCATAGGTGGAGGACATCCAGGAGGGTTCAAAATACTCTTGATCCCGGAATGGCTCGCTCCAGGCGAACAGCCGCGGTTTTAAGATGCATGTAAAATAGGTGTGAATGGCCATGTTGTGGTCCAAAATGATGCGGGCATCGGTTTGAGCCTGGTCCAGGGCCTGATTTTTCATTTCGAAATTGACCCAGCCGATAAAAAGCAGGCACGAGAAGAGCGCGATCAGTCCAAAGGAAAGATTCAGAAAATAGACGAGGCGGATGGAAATACATTTATTCATGAATCATCCTGTGATGAGGTGGTCCGTAGGAGATCGGACGTGCCTGTGTTCTGAAGAATCGACTGAACCATACTATCCATGAAGTGGAAATGATGGAATCCTTCCAATCGCCTGAAATCTCTGCGTTGGTTTGATGAGATCGAGTACTGTCATGAATTACGCCACCCATTGGTGGCGTAATTCGGAGGTGAGAATGAATTTGGGTAAATTCGCCGCCCCGCTTTCTCCGGCGGGGCGATTTCTCAGTGAGCCTCGTCCCTAGGGTGGCTCGGGGCCACGAAAGTGGCCTCTACTAAAAAGTATACCATAGTTGGATTTGGGATGGCAATAAAAAATCACGGTTTCTCCAACTATTTTTTCTAGCCGCTTGCAACTCCCAGAACTTCGTCTCTGCTCAGTACAGTTCCCAGCCCGGTACGGCTGAGGCGAGATGCCAATAGTCTTGATTCAATCGCACCGCATGGACATCCACCAGGATTGGATTCTCTTCGCGCTGGGGGATGACAAATTCGCTTAACCCGACCTCGCTGTGCGGATTGCCCCAGTCGTAGGTGTAGCCCAGCCGGGTCCAGGGATAGCCCCACACATCATACATGTTGTCTTTTTGGTATTGATACCATTGGATATACCAGGCGGGGCAGTTGGGCGGAAAGTCGAGCTGGGTTGTGGTATCGGTAATTTCGGGATCCGCGCTGGGGCGGATGAGATCGGCGGGGCTGACCCAGAATTCCACAAACCGGGTTTTCCCGTTTTGGGGAGGCAGCCCGAGCAGTTGCTCGACCCGCAAGGCCGCGTCTGGGGGGGACACCGCGTGGTCACGCAGAAAGGTCTGCAACGCGGGGACGACGGTGACCCAGATATCCCGGGTGACCGAATATGGCTTGCGGGGTTGGAAAAGAGACCCCGAAACCGAAAACGTGGGGGGGAGGCTGTTGACATTGACGGTTTTTCCCACCAAGGGGTCATACCCTTCCCAACTAGTCCACGTCACCACCAGAATCTTTTTTTCGCCCTGGTCTTCTTTCCAAATGAGGGTGGGATTGCCATCGGTAATGGCGGTTAGCGTGGTGACGATTTCATTTGATTCCGCGATTTTGGCATCCTGGATGGCTGCCTGGTATCGTTCGCGTAATTGGTCCAAATCCTCGGCGGGACAAAGAGAACTCGTTAAAAGGGCTACAATCAGGATGAAAGCACAACGGTTCATTCTTCTGGGGCCTCCATGAAATAGCGCTGAGAAAAGAGTTGGCTGGATTTTATAAAAGAAAAAAGCAAAATAATAGACTGAATGAGAAGGAGTATCCCATGTTTTCTGATATCCAAAGTTTAAATGCCTGTCTGGAACAAAGCCGTACGGTCCCCGTTTTGCTGTTCAAGCATAGCGCGACCTGCCCGATCTCGTTTTATGCGAAAGAACAGATCGAGTCGTTTTTGCGCGATTATCCGATCGTAACCTACATGCTGGTCGTGCAGGAAGACCGCCCGCTTTCCAACCAAATTGCCAATGATCTGCAAATCACACATCAAAGCCCCCAAGCGATCTGGCTGCGAAATGCAGAGGTGGTCAAGGTGCTGAATCATTATTCCATCACCGAGGAAGCCTTGGAGGCGTTGGTGGACACCACAAAATAACCAGCAAAGCCAAACCAAGAGCACGCCTCCCTTATCAAAAGGAAGGCGTGCTCGTTGTGTTCCATCTTTCATCGATTGGGCAAACGCGGACCGCTATCTTGCCCTCTCAGTCAATTCCAGAGGAGATTTCCCCTCTCTGGTTTAATTTCCCGCCCGTGTTGCCTACTCCAAAATCAGTGTGTCCCCCACTTCGTGCTGTAATTTCCGTAATCGATCCTTCAGGGAACGGATGGTCTCGGCATGAGTTGGATCGGCCGCCAGATTGGTTTGTTCCCACGGATCGGTCTGCAAGTCGAAGAGTTGCACTTCTCCCGCTTTGGGGTAGACGATGAGTTTGTAGCGCTCCGTGCGGATCATGCGTTGGAACCCGGCGAACGAGCCAAAGATACACTCGTGCAGCGCGTCTTTTTCTCCACGGATCAAGGGCAGGAGGCTGGGGAATTCCACCGTCTCGGGAGTGGCGATTCCAGCCAGGTCGCAACTGGTCGCGTAAAGGCTGTGGATGTATACCGGCGCATCGATGGTCTTGTTTTTGGGCAAACCCGGCCCGGCGAGGATCAAGGGCATGCGGATACTATGTTCGTACTGATTCTGTTTTCCCAACAGGCCGTGTTGGCCCATGGCCAGGCCGTTATCCGCCGAAAAGAAGATCAGGGTGTTTTCAGCCTGCCCGCTGGCCTCCAAGGCGTCCAGAATGCGCCCAATCTGGGCGTCGGTATGGGTGAGGATAGCGTAGTATTCTTGCAAATGAACCTTGATGGCTTCTTCGGTTCGGGGGAAGGGAGCAAGAACCTCGTCCCGCAAGGTGTGGCGTTCCCCCTGATCGAAGGGGTGCTCGGCGAGAAAATTGGGCGGGAGTTCGATCTGATCCAAGGGGTAGAGATCAAGATATTCCTTCGGAGCTTGCCGGGGGTCATGGGGCGCGTGAAATGCGACATACATGAAGAAGGGGTTGAGCCCGGTTTGGGTTTGGAGATACTCGACTGCCGCGTTTGCCCATTTTTCGCTGCTGTGGATGATGCCGCCCTCTTCCTCTTGTAGCCAGTGCCCCTTTTGGCTTTTGTCGTAGGGACTCCAGGGGTTCCCTGGCGCGGGACGGTTGTACGCGGCTCCCTCGACGGGAGTGGAAGGGAAAAAGCCGCCACTGTGGGGGCCGAGGTGCTGGAAACTGGTTTTCAGCGCCTGATCCCCGTTGTGCCACTTTCCGGTGAAGAAGGTGTCATACCCGTTTTTTCCCAAGGTCTCCCCCCAGAGGGGGACCGTTGGGGCGATTTCCTGTCGTTCGTTCCCAATGCTTTGTTGCGCCCGATAGACAAACTGACCCGTGTTGAGCATGGCCCGGCTGGCGATGCAGATCGCCCCGGTCCACGAGCCTTGGTTGAATGCATGGGTGAAGGTGACCCCGTTCCGCACCAGCCGGTCCAGATGGGGGGTGCGCACCGCGGGATGGTTCAGGGCATGGATCGAGCGGTAGGTTTGATCGTCTGTGAACAAAAAAAGGATATTGGGCTTGGGCTGGGTTGTTGCTTGCGCCAGCCCGTGCCGGGCTAGGCCGGTGCAGGCAGCCGCGCAAAGGCCCGCCTGCTGTAAGAAATGCCGCCGTTTCATTCTCCATTCTCCTATTTCAAACAACATTAGTTTTCGCCTTGCAACGCGTGGTACAAATCCAGGAAGGTGCAGGGCTGTAACGCCGCCTCTTTGACATAGGTGAATGTCAAATCCAGCATCTTCATCTCCGGGTCGAACGCAAACAGCGACCATGGATGCCACACGAGCGAGACATAGGGGCGGGGATCGTGGATGGCTTTATCCAAAAAAATCTTGTTGATGCCAAATTCCTCTTCCGGCGTTTGGATATACCCGGCGGGGACGGCTTCCGGCATCGCGGACGGCCATAGAGTCAGGCGGCGCGGGCCCATTTTGTTATTGTTCTTCAGCAGGTTTTCATGCCAGCCCTGCGCGGGCAGTTCCCACAAATCGGGATGGTTCTCTTCCGCATACGTAAAGGGATTTTCAAAGAGGATGGGGAGGGAATAGTCTGGTCCCCATAACCAACTGCTGATGTAGGCGATCTTGGCTTCCTCAAAAATCGCCAAGACCTCAGGAGCTTTTTTGAATCCATTGTCGAAGCCACAGGCCGGCCGGAACCCCAAGCAGGGGCGCTCGAACACTGATTCAATGACCGCTTTGCCGCGCAAAATCTCTTCGCGGATTTGCTCTATCCCTGCGGCGTTGCCGCAGATGGGGTGATTGCGCAACATCTTGTGTGAGTACGAATGCGAGGCGATTTCAAACAAAGGATCATCCAGCAGCGCCTTGTATTCCTTGGCATTTTCTTCTAACCGGGCACCCACAATAAAGAAGGTGGCGGGCATGGCGTGGTCTTTATGCCGGGCCACGATCTGGGGCAGTGCCTTGAGGCAGGTGGGCGATTCGGTATCGTAGGCGGCGATGTAATAGGGCCGGTTGGCTGGTTGTGCCGAGGCAACGGGCCGCAAGTGCATGCCCATATACCCGAGGGCGAGGCTCTGAAGAAATTGACGGCGAGGCAACGGTTGCATAAGAGACTCCTCAAAATAACGGAAAAAATCGGGCTTGGCGGAGGCTCTGCCTGGGTGGGCAAGGCGAGAGTCTTGCTTGCGAGCCATTGGTGTTTATGGTATCGTAGCAAATTGTCTTGCTTTTTTCGATAGACCAGACCCATTTTTATGATCTCGGGCCCCAGATTCTTCTCGTGGATGTGTAGGGGACTCTTGTGCCCATTTGTGTAGAAGGACGAACGAGTCATGACAGATGAAATCAAATCTCTGCCGGCCCAGCGCCTGGGCTCTTTGGATGCGTACCGTGGATTGGTGATGTTCTTGATGGCGGCGGAAGTGTGTGAACTCAGCCGGGTGGCGGGATTTTTCCCGGATTCTTGGTTTTGGCAATTCCTGGGTTTTCATCAAAGCCATGTCGCTTGGACGGGCTGTTCGGTGCATGACCTGATTCAGCCTTCGTTCTCATTTATGGTGGGTGTCGCCTTGCCGTTCTCGATCGCTAGCCGTGTCAAGCGGGGAAAATCGTGGGTGGAAATGAATCTCCACGCGATCTGGCGGGCAATTCTTCTGATTTTCATGGGCTTTTTCCTCCGCTCCATGGGCCATGAGCAAACCAACTTCACCTTTGAGGACACCCTGACGCAAATTGGATTGGGGTATTGGTTTTTGTTCCTGCTGGGCTTTCGTTCTCTGCGGGCGCAATGGGCCACTTTTGGATTTCTGGTTTTTGGCTATTGG
>JAVFAP010000005.1:0-20730 GCA_034002445.1 bacterium
CGCCCCCTCCATCCAGTACAAGAAAAGTTTCCGCAGCCCCCATCTTTTCCCCACCCTCGCGGTGCTGGACGCGGAACTCACCCTCCCCCTGTCACGCCAGCAAACCGCCTACAGCGGCATGGACGCCATCACCCAGCTGATCGAATCGTTCATTACCAAGAACGCCTCGCCCCTGACCGATGCCCTCGCGCTCGCCGGTCTGCGCCTGGCGCTCCCCGCCATGCGCCGCCTCATCACCGATTTACACGATCTCGAGGCCCGCGAGCACCTGCTTCTGGCCAGCACCCTCAGCGGCATCACCCTGGCCAACGCCGGTCTGGGGATGGCACACGGCTTCGCTCCCGCCTTCGGCGCCCTCTACGGGGTGCCTCACGGCATGGCCTGCGCCATCCTGTTGCCCCATGCCATGCGTTTCAACCAGCCCGCCGCTGAGGCGAAATTCGCCGCCATCGGCGCGTTGGTCGATCCCGCCGAGACTCATCCGCCGCGTCTGGCCCAAGCGGCCATCGCCGCGATACAAGAAATCAACGACACATTTCAAATCCCCCGCGATTTCCAAGAATTCCAGATTCCTCAAAATGAAAAACCCGCCATTCTGGATCGCTCCCGGGGCAACAGCATGAACGGCAATCCCATCCCCGTCCGCGACGACGAGGCCTTGGCCTTTTTAGAGAAAATTTTATGAAACGGCTTCAATCCCCGCTTGAGTGGTTTGTCTTGGCGGCCCTGGTGCTGCGCCCCGCCTTGGATCTCTTCACCGATACCGGCCTGCGCCTGGGTTCTCTGAACCTCAACCCCGCGTCCCTGTTGAGCCTGGCACTGATCGCCTCGGCCATGCTTTGGCTCGGAACTCTCTCGCCCGAACAGCGCGGTCGCCTCAGGCGTTCACCCCTGCTCCTCTGCTTCGCCCTGTGGGTAGGGCTGCTGAGCCTTTGGGCCACGCTTCCCCTGTTCCACGACTACCTATGGGGCAGCCCCCGCTTCATCGGCATCCGCGAATGGTTTCGCCTCCTCTCCACCCTGATGCTCTCCGTCGTTGTCCTTGGGATCGCCCAGCGCGAGGGCAAGGCGCGGGTACTCACCGCCCTTTTTTTGTCGTTTGGCCTCCCCGCCCTGGCCGGACTCTACCAGATCCTCTTCCAGCAAGGCCTGCTGGTGAAGGACGTGCAACGCATCCAGGGGACCTTCGTCCACCCCAATCCCTTCTCTTTCTACCTGGTCCTGATGCTGGGGCTCACCTTCTGGGCCTGGCGCACGGGGGCGCGCAAAGGCCGTTGGGCCGCCCTGCTGCTGTTGGAACTAGTGCTGCTGGTCTTCACCTACAGTTTCACCGGCGCGGCCATGCTCGCCACCCTGGTTCTCACCCTGGCCCTGGGCGAAAACCGGCGCTTACGCCTGCTGGCCCTGGTCTTCATGCTTCTTTTCGTGGGCTTGTTCCTGGGCACCCCCATCGGCCGGCAACGGCTGAAAACCGAACTAAAGTTAGAACAGCTGGATGAGATCGAGCGCACTGGGCGCGAAACCTCCTCCCTCACCTGGCGCCTCCTCAACTGGCGCTTTCTCTATCGTGAATGGAAAGCCGCCCCCTGGCTGGGTCACGGCCTGAACACATCCAAATATATCAATCCCATGCTAAAAAAAGAGACCAGCCAGGGCTTTGATCCCCACAATGACTATGTACGATATTTGGCGGAGACAGGCGCCATCGGCCTGATGCTCTTTCTCCTCTTCCTGGCGGGCACCGGGGCCGCCCTCTGGCGCGCCGGGCAAGCGGCACCGCCGGGTGAGCCACGCCAGTTCGCGCTCATGGCCATGGCCGTCTTCGCCGCCTGGCTGGTTGGCAGCTGCAACGACAACCTGATTACCGCAACCGGCTACCAATACGCCCTATGGGCGGTCTTCGCCGTGGCGGCCGCCACGGCATCCAATCCAACAGCATCAACAACGGGGTTGAAAACGTGAAAATTCGGCTTGTGACTGTACATCCATTTGATCCATGGGGCAGCAAAATCGGGGGGATCGAAACCCTCATCCGGTCGATGCTCCGCAACGCGCCGGACGATTTTAAACTAGAACTCATCGGCGTAACCGAAAATCCTGAAACACGCCCGGTGGGGCGCTGGAACCACATGGAATTCGAGGGCCGCCCGGTCTCTTTCTACCCCCTCTTCCCCGTTCTCCAGCCCAATGAGCGCACCCGGATCCCCCTGTTTCTCAAATTCTCGTGGAAACTGCGCCGCGCGGGCTTCGGCGATATCAACGCGGTCTTTTTCTATCACCGCATCGAACCCCTGGCGATGGCGCGGATCGCCTCGCGCCAAAGCCTCCTCTGCATCCACGGCAATCCGGACGAGATGATCAGCAAGCAATCCGAAGTCAAATGGAAACACGCCCCCACGTTGTATCTGCGCGCGGAACAGAAAGCCATCGCAAAAGCCCACAAGGTCTGGGTGGTCAGCCAAAAAGGCAAGGAAGTCCTCAGCGGTCGCTATCCCGCCCAGGCAGACTGCTTCTCGTTTCTCCCGACCTGGTACTGGGAAGACATCTTTCACCCCACCCCCGAAGAAATCCATGAACGGGCACGGCAAGACCTCTGCGCCGAGTGCAAAACCAGCGCCATCACCCGGTTTTTGCTTTTCGCGGGCCGCTGGGAAAAGCAAAAAAATCCCCTGCTGGTCCTCGACGCGTTTTCAATAATTAAAGAGAAATTTCCGAATGTCTGCTTATTGATGGTGGGAACCGGCAGCCTCAAACCAGAGGTCGAAGCCCGGGTCAAAGAGTTGAAGTTGGAAGGGCAAGTGCTGTTCCCTGGCGCGATCGAGCAGGATCTTCTCGCCCATGTCATGAAGGGAAGCGACGCCCTGCTGCTCGCCTCCAGTTTCGAAGGCCTGCCCCTAATCGTGCTTGAAGCCCAGGCCAGCGGGCTGCCTGTCGTCGCCACCGACACCGGCGAAATCAAAAGGATCATCAAGGAAGGGGAAACTGGCCGCATCGCCGAAAAAATGGAGGCGAAATGGCTGGCCAAGGGTGCGCTGGATATCTTGAACCACCCCAGCCGCTACCGCCGCGAAGCGTGTTTTGCAACGGCGGAACCCTATCAGTCCCACCGCGTCCTTCAAACCATCTTCCAGTCCATCCGCGCGGCGGTGGATTGACCTCTCAGCAAATACGGGGCAGTTGTTCTCCGCTCAACTGATCGAGGATTCGGGTCGAACCCAACGCGCTTTGCATCGTCACCAGCGGCTGAGAGGCATCCCGCACAACCCCGATCACTCGCGCACCCTGCCCCTGGGGGTGCGCGTGCAGGATCGCCAGCGCTTTATCCGCCTCCTTCTCAGGAAGAAACGCGACAAAGCGGCCTTCGTTGGCGACATAGAGTGGGTCAAAACCCAAAATTTCGCAGGCTGCTTCCACATCTGGCCGCACGGGGATGCTCTCTTCCATCAGTTCAATTTGGAGGCGGCGGCTAGCGGCGATTTCATTCAACGAGGCCGCCACCCCGCCCCGGGTGCAATCGCGCAGGCAATGAATGGCCACCGGAGCTGCCAGCAACTGGCCAACCAAATCCGACACCGGGGCCGAATCCGATTCGATGGCGCTTTCAAATTCCAGCCCTTCCCGCACCGCCATGATCGCCATCCCATGACGGCCAATATCCCCATTGACCAGGACGACATCGCCAGGCTGCACCTGCCGGGGATGAATCAACACTCCCTCCGGGACAATCCCGATCCCCGAGGTGTTGATGTACACCCCATCGCCCTTGCCCTTGTTCACCACCTTGGTATCGCCCGTGGCGATCACCACACCACAGCGGCTGGCGGCGGCTTGAATCGAGGCGGTAATCCGTTTCAACTCCGCGATCGGAAACCCCTCTTCCAGAATCAGCCCCAAACTGAGGGCCAGAGGTTTGGCCCCACTCATCGCCAGATCGTTCACCGTTCCGTGCACCGCCAGTGATCCAATATCCCCGCCTGGAAAAAAGAGGGGCTGAACCACATACGAATCGGTGGTAAACGCCACCTGTGTGCCGCCCAGATCAATCACAGCGGCATCGTGCTGTTGGTTCAGTAGGGGATTAGAAAATGCGGGGAGAAAAACTGACGCGATCAGATTCTGCATCAACGTCCCGCCCCCGCCATGCGCCAATAACACATGGTCATACTGGTTTTTTTTCACCGGGCAAGAAAACGCGAGTTCAGATGGGGTTTCCATGAAAATCACTCCTTACACTGAGGGGGTATGCCGCCGGTAGCGGTAATAGGCGGCACAGGCGCCCTCGGATGAGACCATCGGGGCGCCCAGGGGATGCTCGGGCGTACAGCGGATTCCAAATGCGGCGCATTCATGCGGCTTTTTGATCCCGCGCAGAATATCCCCACTGATGCACGCCGGATCTTCCTGCGCTTCGATCGTGGAAACCTCCGCAAACCGGGTTTCTGCGTCGAACGCCGCGAACCGCGCCCGCAGCCGGTAGCCACTATGTGGGATTTCACCAATCCCCCGCCATTGGCGGTGGGTGGGTTCAAATACTTCGCGAATGATCTGTTGGGCAGCCGGGTTGCCTTCCCGCCGCACCACCCGCGCGTATTGGTTCTCCACCTCAGCGCGGCCGCTTTCCAATTGCCGTAAAACCATGGTGAGGCCCTGCAGGATATCCAACGGCTCGAACCCGGTCACCACAATCGGCACCCGGTATGTTTCGGCAATTGGGATATATTCTTCATACCCCATCACCGCGCACACATGCCCCGCCGCCAAAAAACCCTGGACCTGATTGGCGGGAGACGAGAGAATCGCTTTCATCGCGGGCGGAACCAGCACATGCGCGGTTAGAATACAGTAATTTTGTAGATTCTCTTTTGCGGCCTGGTAAACCGACATCGCGTTGGGCGGCGCGGTCGTCTCAAACCCCACCGCGAAAAACACCACCTGCCGCTCGGGATGGGCCCGGGCCAATTTCAACGCGTCCAGGGGAGAGTAGACAATGCGCACATCCCCGCCCCGAGCCTTCACCGCGAAAAGATCATCCTTGGTTCCCGGCACGCGCAGCATGTCACCGAACGAACAGAAGATCACGTCCGGACGGCTGGCGATCGCTACCGCCTTGTCTATCAGCGCAATGGGCGTCACGCACACCGGGCAGCCAGGCCCATGGATAAGGGATAAATCTGGGGGAAGCAGTTGATCCAGACCGTGCTTGACAATCGCGTGGGTTTGCCCCCCGCAGATTTCCATCACCTGCACGGGCCGCTTCACCAGCGCCTGGATATGGGCCAAGTACGCCTTGGCCGCGGCGGGGTCGCGGTATTCACTCAGGAACTTCATCGGATCTCCGCAACTGCTCTTCGATCTCACCAATTTCTTTCAGGTATTCAAACACCTGGCAGGCTTCGTCCTCATCGATGACGTTGAGCGCGAAACCGGCGTGGACAATCACATAATCCCCCACCTGGGCCTCGGGCACATAGGCCAGCGAGATTTCTTTCCGCACTCCGCTAAAATCCACCTTCCCCATCCGGTAGAAGGGGTCTTCATCCACAACACTGACTATTTTACCGGGGACTCCCAGACACATGAGGCAACTCCCTGCTTGCGGCGATGACCACCTGGCCCAGCGCGATCCCTCCGTCGTTGGGCGGAATCCGCAAGGGCCAATAAGGTACAAAGCCCTCTTGCGTTAACTGATGAACGGCCTGTTCCAAAAGCACCTTGTTTTGAAAACATCCGCCACTCAATACTATTCTAGGTTCTCCCACCCGTTTGGCTATGCTTGCAATCATTGCGATCAGAGTATTGTGGAATCGGGCAGAAATCATACCTACCGGTGTTTGAACCGTCATCTCCGCCAAAATCGCCCGAATCATCGGCTCCCAATCCACCACCAAGGGGCCGTTCTCTTTTTC
Organism: bacterium; assembly: GCA_034002445.1. Taxonomy (GTDB): domain Bacteria; phylum Hinthialibacterota; class Hinthialibacteria; order Hinthialibacterales; family Hinthialibacteraceae; genus JAVFAP01. Next base: position 5,907 of record JAVFAP010000005.1, read on the forward strand.
TTGAATCACAAAGGGGTAAGTTTCCCCAACCCCCGCCATCCGGTGACTTTCCAGCTCAACCGCAGCCTGCCCTTCAAACGAAACCACCTGCCGCAGCCCCAAAATCGCGGCCACCGCGTCAAACAGGCGCCCCGCGCTGCACACCAGCGGACAATTGATTTTCTTCGCTAAAATCTGCCGATACACAATTCGTTCTTTTGGCTCGCAGGATTGGAGTGGAAGCAAACCCTCTTCTGCAAACACCGCCTCGCCCATCATGGCATAGAGCAGCCCCAACGCGGTCCGCCATGGCTTTTTCACCGCCTGGTCTCCCGTCAGCAGGGGGAACGCCCGCAGATGCGCCACCCGCTCAAAATCCCGGCGGGTGCAGCGCAAAAACTCCCCGCCCCAGACAGTGCCATCCAGCCCATACCCCGTCCCATCCCACGCCACCCCCAGCACGGTTCCCTGCAAGCCATGCTCGGCCATGCAGGCCACGATATGGGCATGGTGGTGCTGCACCGCCACCGTTGGAACGTCTTGCTTCAAGGCGTAATGGGTAGAGATATAATCGGGATGCAGATCCCGCGCAATCCGGCGGGGCACGACCTCATACATCGCCTGCAACCGGCCCAGCACCTCGCTGAACGCCTGATGCGCCTGGGGGGTTTCCAGATCCCCAATATGCTGGCTGAGAAAAATATTCCGTCCGCTGCTGATGGCGATGGTGTTTTTCAAATGCCCACCGACGGCCACCAGCGGTGGCACCTCGGTGTCAAGCGCGATGGGCAGCGGGGCGAAGCCCCGCGACCTCCGCAGCAACAGTTCCCGGCCCAGCACCACCCGCAGCACCGAATCATCCACCGGGCGAGCAATCGGCCGGTTGTGCACCAAAAAGAGATCCGCGATCCCATCCAGCCGCCCCAGCGCCTCCTGTTCATCAATGCAAATGGGCTCCTCACTGCGGTTCCCACTGGTGGCCACCACGGGAATCCGCAGTTCCCGCATCAGGATATGGTGCAGGGGGCTGTAGGGCAGCATCATCCCCAGACACGGATTCCCCGGCGCCAATCCCGGCGCCAGGGGCGGCAGAGCGGGGATCAGCCGTTTATGCAACAGGACAATCGGCGCCTCCGGGGCGCGCAGCCACTCCGCCTCGGCAGGGCAGATTTCACAATACGCGGCCGCGACCGGCAAATCCGGCACCAGCAGCGCCAGAGGCTTCTCTTCGCGGTGCTTTCGCTCCCGCAACCGCCGCACCGCCCGCTCATCGCGGGCGTCGGTCAGCAAATGAAATCCGCCAATGCCCTTTACCGCGACAATCAATCCGTCCCGGATTGCCCGTGCGGCCTGCACGATCGCCTCTTGCCCCTTGGCCATGATATTCCCACACGGATCCCTAAGCGCCAAGCAGGGCCCACAGACAGGGCAGGCGTTGGGCTGGGCATGGAAGCGGCGATCGGTGGGGTCATGATACTCGCGGGCACAATCCGGGCAGAGTGAAAAGCCCTTCATGCTGGTGTGCGCGCGGTCGTAGGGCAAGGCCTCGATGATGGAAAACCGCGGTCCGCAGTGGGTGCAATTGGTAAAGGGGTAAAGATAACGGCGGTTGGCCGGATCGAACAGTTCTCTCAGACAAGCGGGGCAAGTCGCGATATCCGGCAGCACCAGCGCCGTCTTCTCCCCCGCCTCATCGCTGATCTGGATGGTAAATTCCGCATACCCAGCCGGCTCCAGCGATACAGCCACCAGGGACTGAATCAAGGAATGGGGAGGCCGCTCGGCCTCGACCCGATGCAGAAATCGGGCTAGCGCCGCTTCAGACCCTTCCACTTCAATAAAGACCCCTTGTGAGGTATTGCTGACCCAGCCTTTCAGCCCTTCTTCCTGCGCCAATCGATATACAAAGGGTCGAAAGCCGACCCCTTGGACTGCCCCAGTGATCTGAATGCGGTTACGGAGAATCAAGGATAACGCTTGCTGATTCATGGTGGCCTCTGTCCCTGAAATCCTGGCACGGCAAGAAAATCAATAGAGAGGGGAATGCCATCATCCAGGATTCACAGCCCAGACAGACCACTCCCCCAGCCTTCACCACACCATGGCGGATCAATCCTGCCGCGTGGCTTGGTTACAAGGTTAAAATCGAATAAATGAAGTACGCGACAGCGGCAATTTGAAAGGCGATAAGAAACCAAAAACGCCAATCCTTCTTACGGCTCTTGGCCGCCACGGGAAAATGGAGAGGCGTCTTTTCATTGTATAACTGATCAATCTTGCGTTGGTAACGATGTTTAATCCGCCCGATTGCCTGACGGATCTCATGATGGCAGGGTTGGCAGGACGGATCACTGAGGGCGATCTCCAGTTCCGGCAGATGCTCAAACGAGCCAAACCGCCCCAAGATTCGTGCGGTAATCCGCCGAACGTTGATATTCGGATCTTGCAGCCCCCGGATCAGTTCCTTCAGATGAATCCCTTGGAATAACTTTTCAAAATATTCAAACGCCGCTTCACGGACAAAGGGGACAGGATCGCGCAAAAACGGCAATATCTTTTCGGATACATCATAGCCAAACTTGGCCTGGTACCGGATAATCACTTCCCGCAGCGGCGCCGAGGGCGAATGGATCAACGACAGCAGCGCCCGGGAAATCTTATCATTCCCAAATTCACTGAGAGCGTGGATTTGGTGCAGCATCCGCTCTTCATCCCCCTCGAAAATCTTGGGCAGCATCTCGTCGATCTGCTTTTCCAGCGATTCGATATCCTCGGTGCGCAACCGCGACAGCAGGGAATCGGGCTGTTCCGCCATCACCTTGGCAAAAACCGCCCGCGCCAGACTAAGGCACTTGGCTTCGATCAGATGTTCACCCAATTCAAACAAGACCTTGTGGTCCAAGTCCGCCACCGTCAGCAGTTCAAAAATAATCCGCCGCGCCGCCGCCAGATGTTCCAACTTGATCCGAGCGATAGCCAGCCAGTACTTGGCCCCGTTTTGAATAACCGGTTGCTGTTGTTGCTCCAGCAGCCGTTCAAACGTTTCGATCGATTGCTCGAATAATCCTTGCTCGAATAACGCCCGCCCCCACAGACCCAGGCTGACGGGCTGAATCTTTCCCACCAGCGAAGCGCGGTAGAACAGCCGGGTGGCTTCTTTGTAATCCAGCATCTCAAAATGCAGCCGGGCACAGTGTTCTAGGAACAGGTTGCAGGTCGGCTCGATCTCGATCGCTTTTTCATAGGATTGCATCGCCTGGGCAAACTGGCCATTCTCATGGTGGACATACCCCAGATTGAAATGGCACAACCCACACTCGGGATCCGCCTCGACCGCTTGCGTATAGACGCGGATGGCTTCCTCGAATTTCTTCTCCTCAAAAAATAAGCGGCCCGAATCCAGGAGAGATTTCACTTCCTTCTTGACCATAAAGGTCAGCTTATCGGAGGGAATCTCCTTGCTCTCCTGCGGATGCCCTTGGATTGAAAACAATTTTTTCAGAAACACGGTGCAATAACCCTCGTCAACTCGAGACACACAGCCATAAACCGGTTTGATTGTATCAGCATTTCTCCTGGTTCGCAAACGACAGAGCGGGATGCTACCGAAAAAAGCCCACCCCAAAGCCCAACGGAGCCGCTCTCCGCACCCTGGGTTGCGATCCAATCGGCACGGCCTTGGCGGCCGCTTATTTTCGTCCAATCACCAGCGAAGAAATCGGCGTCTGACGGACGGTTTCCTCCGGCGTCAGGCCCGCCTGGGCAAGCCATTCGTGCGCCTCGGCGAACGTATAGCAATCCCCTCCCTCGGTATTGACCAGCATATTGACCGCGAACAGCGTATTCGCCATCGGCGCGGTTCGGTCGTCTTCCAGGTAAAAGTCTTTCAGGCACAACCGGCCACCCGGTTCCAGCGCTTCCGCGCACCGCCGCACAAAGTTCTGGTTTTCGTCATACGAAAAGGCATGGATCAGGTTGGAGGCAAAGATCATCGTATAGGGCCCACCCAGGGGATCTCGCAGCACATCGCCAGGTCGCGTCCGCACCTGCCCTTCCAGCCCCGCGTGATGAATATTCTCCCGCGCCACCGCCAGAGTCGCCTCGTTATCCATGATGACCGCTTGCAAGTGCGGATTCTGCCGGGCAAATTCAATCGCGTAGAGTCCCGGTCCCCCTCCCGCGTCCAGCAGGGATTGGCAGGAAGAGAGATCCAGCAACCGCACTGTATCCCGGGCGCTGAACCGGGCCACATCAGCCATGGCGGCGGCAAATGTCGCCTCGCTGCCTTGCAAATCGTCCGCGATCTGGCTCCGGTCCACCGGTTTCCCCTCCTTGACCACATCGTACAACCGGCCCCAAGTCTCATAGAGGGTGGCGTTGTGATACAGGATCGCCGTTTTCGATTTGGGCGAATCGGGCAATAGATACTCCAGCGCCGTTTCCGTGTTCTGATACCCCGCCTCCGTTTTGCGCAAAAGCGCCAGCGAGACCAGCGCGTCACACAGAATACGCAGCCCGCGCGGGGTCACCCGCGCACGCTGGGCGAGGGTTTCCAGCGAAAGGGTGTCTCTCCCCAGTTGGACAAAGATCCCAAGGCGGGAAGCGGTAAAGACCACCTGAGCCGTCCGGTAACCAAAAGTCAATTCGTCGATGGGGTCCATCACAGGATAGCGGCTCGTCATCCCTCATTCTCCTTCTTGTGCATCCGCGGGAACGGGCTGGGCCTCATTCTTCTGCATTTGTTTGTAAATCACCCGCACCCGGTCCGCCAGATCCCCTGCATCCTGCTCTTGCAGTTTTTTGATCAGAATCTCCAGAGGGTCAAATCCTCCTGTTTCCGGTGCGTCACTCGTCGCCGTTACCCCACCTATCACGTCCTTGGCGCTGGACAGAACGCCATCCACCGCTTCGGGGGTCAGCGCATTCACTTCGCCCTGATCCGTATTCTTCAATTTCTCTTGGATCTGCGCGGCCAGTTCCTTCATCTCGTCACTCAAAGCCGGCATCCGTTCATTGACCGAATCCTGCATCTGGCTTAATAGCGAATTAATATCATACGGCCCCTCCTTGGAATAATCGCTGCTGAAATACGCCATCACCAACAGAGCAATAATTGTTACGAAAATCGCACCCCGAATAAACTTGATCATCCTGTTTTTCCTTCTCAATTGGGTTGAACACTATCCTACGCCATCTTGGGTAGAATGCAAAGCACAAGCGAATGGTTTACCATACCAGCTGGCGCTATCCACCCCCTTATGCAAAAAGCCCTTGGTTCCAAGGGCTTTTTGTCGTTCTCTATCCGGAATGGCTTACGCCATGACCGCTTCGCTTTTGGCATGAATGAACTTCAAAATCCGAGAACAGACCTGCTCGGGTAAGAGGCCATGCTCACGGAACATCTCGCTGCGTTGCCCGTGCTCGATGATCTCATCCGGCAAGGCCAGGCGCAGCAGGGGCTGGGGCAGTTCCAAGTCGTGCAGCGCCTCCGACACCGCGCTGGAAAAACCACCCGCCAGGGTATTGTCTTCATAACTGACGAAGTATTGATGGTTCTGCGCCAGTTCAACCAGCATCTCCCGGTCGATGGGCTTGGCAAAGCGCATGTTGACCACAGTGGCATGGATGCCTTCTCTTTCGAGCAGGTCCGCCACGGTCATCCCGCGATGCACCATGTACCCATAGCCCAGAATAGCGATCCCGCTTCCCTTGCGCAGAATTTCCCCTTTTCCGATCGGCAGCGGGGCTTCTTCTTCCGACCACTCCACCCCTTCGCCATTGGCGCGGGGGTAGCGCACCGCGAACGGCCCATTGTGCGCCAGACCGGTCCACAGCAGCCGGGCCAAATCCCGCTCATCCGCGGCGGCACTGACCACAATGTTGGGGAACGCACGCAGATAGGATGTGTCATAAAGCCCCTGATGCGTCGCGCCGTCATCCCCAACCAGACCACCCCGGTCAATCGCCAAAATCACCGGCAGATTCTGGATGCAGACATCGTGGTACACCTGGTCATAGGCACGTTGCAAGAAGGTCGAATAAATCGCCACCACCGGGCGGATTCCTTCGGTGGCCATCCCCGCCGCCAACAGCACCGCGTGCTGCTCGGCGATCCCGACATCGAAAAACTGGTCGGGGAACTTCTTGGCCAGAGCGGATAGCCCCGTCCCTGGCGCCATCGCGGCGGTGATCCCAGCCACATTTTTATTCTTCTCGGCCATCTTGCAGATCACTTTGCTGAAAACCTGGGTGTACGAAGGCGGCGGCGTGGCCATGGTCACGCTCACCTTGGTCTTCGGCTCCCCGGTCATCTTGTCAAACGGCTTGGCACCGTGCCAGCTGGTCGGATCCTTCACCGCCGGTTCATACCCATGCCCTTTTTCCGTGATCACATGGAGCAGCAGCGGTCCCTTCAAATCCTTCAAACTGCGCAGGGTATCTTCCACCAGGCGCAGATCATGCCCGTTGATCGGCCCAAAATACCGGAAGCCCAGCTCTTCGAAAAACACACCCGGCACCATCAGCGCCTTGATGGTCTCTTCCACCTTCTGCAACCGCCGCATCAGGTACTGACCAATGCTTTTCTCGATGAACTTATCCAAGCCTTCCTTGGTTTTGTTATAGTAATAACTGCTGATGATACGGTTGAGATAATGGGAAATCCCGCCAACGTTGGGCGAGATGGACATATCGTTATCGTTGAGAATGACCAGCAGGTTTTTCATCAACTCGCCGGCATGGTCCAGACCTTCATAGGCCACCCCCCCGGTCAAGCCGCCGTCCCCGATCACCGCGATGACACTGTAATCTTCCTTGTTCATGTCGCGGGCCGCCGCGATACCCAAGGCGGCCGAGATCGAGGTGCTGGCGTGTCCGGTGCCGAACGCGTCATGCCGGTTTTCGGACCGGCGCGGAAATCCACTGATGCCGTTGTACGTCCGCAGGGTATCGAATTCGCTAAACCGGCCTGTCAGTAATTTGTGCCCATAGGATTGATGCCCCACATCCCAGACAATTTTATCCTTGGGGGTGTCAAAAACCCGATGCAGCGCAATCGTCAGTTCCACCGCGCCCAGATTGGGCGCCAGGTGTCCTCCGCGTTCGCTCACCACATCGATGATTTTGGCTCGGAGTTCCTTGGCCAGATCTTTCAATTCCTCGGCGCCGAGGTCCTTGATGTCACTGGGTGAGGTTATTTTATCAAGAATCTGATACTTCAATTTAAGCCACCTTTTCGTGAATGCAATTTAACCCTGAATAGGATACTTCATTCATGAAGCAATTTAAGCTTTTCTGTTCACCAGTTCCCTGGTGATATCCAGCAAGACCCGTGCACGGCCACCCTCGGGCTCCAGCAGATCCAAGACCTCCTGGTACAGTTCCTGCACCCGGGCCTTGGACGCGTCCAGCCCAATCAAGGCGGGGTAGGTTAATTTATGCTGACTCTCGTCGCTGCCCGCTTTTTTTCCCATCACCGCGGTATCGCCAATGACATCGAGAATATCATCCACCACCTGGAAGATCAGTCCCAGTTTGCCTCCCACCTGCTCCAAAGTCCGCAAATCCGCCTCGCTGCCGGAGACCAGGTGCGCTCCCATCAAGAGCGGGGCCCGGATCAGGGCCGCCGTCTTGTGCAGATGAATGTATTCTAGCACGGATTCATTACCGGCTTTCTCTTCGTATTCCAGATCGACAGCCTGTCCCGCCACCATGCCTTGGCATCCACTGGCATGAGCCAGCGCCCGGCTGGCCCGCAAGGCGGGCAGGGCATACACCTCGGGCAAATCGGCCAGAATCTGGAATCCTAGCGTTTGCAGCGCGTCCGCCGCCAGCACCGCCATCGCTTCCCCATGCACGATATGCAGCGTGGGTCGCCCCCGCCGCAGTTCGTCATCATCCATGCAAGGCAAATCGTCATGAATCAGCGAGTAGGTATGGATCATCTCGATCGAACAAGCCGTACGCAACAACGCGTCCCGCAAATCCTCCACGACACCACCCCAATACTGGCCGGCATACAAATCGTCTCCCGCCACCCCGCGGCAATAGTCCGCGCCGATCAAAGTCAGGATGGGCCGGATCCGCTTCCCCCCAGCCTCCAACGAGTAGCGCATCGCCTCCACAAGCGGTTTGGCATGCCCTTCCGGAGCGGGAAGCAAGGTAAAGAGTACCGCCTCCACCTCGGCTTTTCGCTGTTTCAGATACGCTTTGATGGTTGAATTTTCTATTGATGATGTGCTCATAATTGATCCGTTGGTTATGGTTTTCTTGATCCCCTGGACCAAGTGCAATGCCCTCCAGCCCAAAATTCCCCTTTATAATCTACTCTTTTTCATTTGAAAAGACAGGCAAAACAATGAACTTTTGCGATTATCCGCCAAAAAGTGCGGGCAAGGCCGCGATGGACGGCAAAATCCGGTCCGGCCGCACGGGGCTGCCTTCCACAATCGAGGCCCGGTATTTCCCCGTCCGCACCAGCACCCCACGCACGCCCACCCCCTGCGCGCCTTGGATATCCGAAAAGAGATCATCGCCAATCATCACCGTGTCTTCCGCCGACGTCCCCAAGTCCGCCAACGCGCTGTGGTAAAACGAGGGGGACGGCTTGCCGATCACCAGGGCCGGCTTGCTGGTCGCATATTCCAACCCCGCCACAAACGCCCCAAACTCCAGGCTCAAACCATCCTCGTACTCGGTAAAGCGGTCCTTGTGCAGCGCGATCAACTCCGCGCCCGCTATCAATAAACGAAAAATCCTGTTCAGCATTTCATAATTCCAGCGATTTCCCATTTTTCCCATGATAACGTAGCGGGGGTGCTGATCGTCTTGTTCAAATTCCCCAAAATCCGCCTTGGTGCTGTCCAGCAGAACCAGGTGAACCCGGGGGGCCCCCTGCGCCCGCAGCCACCGGGCCGCCGCGGCGGGCGGGCTGACAATCTGCTCCAGCGCGGCGGGAATCCGCAATCGCTGCAATTTCGCCAGCAAATCCGCCCGGCTATGGATGGTAGTATTCGTCAAGAACCGGTAAGGGATGCCGTGCTGCCGCAGATAGGTGATCGCGTCCAACGCCCCGGGGATCAGTTGCTCCTCGACATACATCACCCCATCCAGATCGATCAAAACCCCCTTGGGTGGTCTCCAATCCAGGTCCATCATCTTCGTCTCCTCTTTTTTCCTTCATTGTAGTCCATCTCGGCCATTCTTTTCCCGCCTTCAATCCCCTCCCCTCTCTTCTTGCCATTCTCCACTAAACTGTTTATCATGGTGCCATGCTCTTTGGGAGGGACTCGATGAAAAAGTTAGACCGTGACCAACTTTATCCCTGGCTGACCCTCTTGCGGGCCAAATACATGGGCAGTGGGCGCGTGCGCGCCCTGGAAGCGCATTTCGGCTCTGTGCAGCGGATCCTCAAAGCCACCCCCGACGAAATCGCCGCGGTCAAAGGCTTCTCGCTGGACATCGGCCTGTCCATCCAAGAAGCGGCCCAGGGCAAGTTTGACCACGAAATTGACCGCGAAATTACTTGGTGCGAGCGCAAGGGGGTGTCCATCCTGCTGGACAGCGATTCGGAATACCCCGAAGCCCTGCGCCATATCCCCGCTTCCCCCGCCCTGCTCTACGCCATGGGCGAGATTCGCCTGGAGGATATCCTGGCCTTCGCCATCGTCGGCACCCGCCACGCCTCCGATATGGGCCGCCGCAACACCGCCAAAATCGCTTGCGAATTGGCCGAGGCGGGCCTGACCATCGTCAGCGGCCTGGCCTGGGGCATCGACGGCGCCGCCCACATGGGGGCTTTGCGCTGCAAAAAGGGCCGCACCATCGCCGTCCTCGGCAGCGGCCTCAAGTGCATCTACCCCAAGGAACACATCCCCCTCGCCGAACAAATCAGCCAACGGGGCGCGGTCCTCACCGAACTCTTTACCGATGTCTCGCCCCAGGCCAAGAATTTTCCGCCCCGCAACCGCATCATCAGCGGCCTGTCCCTGGGCGTCTTGATCGCCGAAGCCCCCAAGCAAAGCGGCGCCCTCATCACCGCCAATTACGCCCTGGAACAAGGCAAGGAAATTTTCGCCATCCCCGGCGCCGTCGATAACGCGGAGTACGTGGGCACCAACAACCTCATCCAGGAATCCGCCGCCAAACTGGTCACCTCAGCCGAGGAAATTCTGCGCGAACTGGAAGACAAAGTCGCCTACTTCAAAGGCGAACTAGATGGCAAAATCCCCCGCATCGACTTCTTCCCCCATGCCCGTACCGCCTCTTCTCCCAACGCCCGGACTCCCGCCCCAGCGACACCCACGCCCACTCCACCGCCCCCAAAACCCGTACCGGCGCTGGATGGCGACGAGGCCGCGGTTTTTTCTCTCCTCGGAGAGAACCCCATCCACATCGATATTTTGTGCCGGGATCTGAACTGGCCCATTGCCCGCGTCTCCTCCGCTCTCAGCATGCTGGAACTCAAAGGCCTGGTCGAACGCGAAGCGGGGATGCGCTTCTGCCGCGGTCAATAACAGAATGTTCTCCATCCGGCACGGAGAGAAAACCAGAACGGATTTACAAAAAAATACAAAAAAGGGAGCGCTCCGATAAACCCACGTTCTCTTGATTCGTTAGTATCAAACAAAAACGGGCCATTTCGGTAAATTCCCATAAAACAAGAGCTTGTAAAGAATTGTAAGGAATACCCGGAAAGGGGCTTCCGTTACCGGCTCGTTCTTGACAGAATACAATGGAAACTAAAAAATTGATGAATTCTATAGAAAAAATATTATCGAAGGAGTGATCCAATGCCGATCCTTCGGATCCAAAATTTGACGAAAGATTACAACAAAGGCCTGTTCCGCAAAAAGTTTCGGGCCCTGTCCGACCTGTCTCTCAGCGTGGAAGAAGGGGAAATTTTTGGAATCTTAGGGCCGAATGGGGCGGGGAAAACCACCACCATCAAGATCCTTCTTCAGATTATTTTCCCCACCGCCGGCACCGCCTGGCTGCTGGATAAAGAAATTGGGGACCGGTCCCAAATCCACAAAATCGGCTACATGCCCGAGAACCCCTATTTTTACCGCTTTTTGACGGGGATGGAGTTCCTTAAGTTCTACGCCCGCCTGGCCGGGATCCCCGCCGAGGAAATCCGCAAAAAAGCCGAACGCCTGCTGGATATTGTCGGCCTCTCCTTTGCCGCAAAAACCCGCATCGGCGAATATTCCAAGGGCATGGTCACCCGCGTGGGCATCGCCCAGGCCCTGGTCACCGACCCCATGCTCCTGCTTTTGGATGAGCCCATGTCTGGTCTCGATCCCATTGGCCGCCGCGAAATCCGGGATTTAATCCTGGAACTGAAGGAAGAAAAAAAGACCATCTTCTTCTGCTCCCACATTCTGGCGGATGTCGAGATGCTCTGCGACCGCATCGCCATCTTGAACAAGGGTGTCCTGGTCGAACAAGGGACCGTCCGCGAAATCCTGGCGGCCCAGCAATCGGATTACATCGTCACCCTCAACGAACTCTCCCCCAGCCTGGTCAGCCAATTGCAACCGTTGGCGAAAAAATATGAAGAGATTGGGGGCATTCATCATTTCACCGTACCCAGCCGGGAGGAAGCCCAAAAAATTACCGACCTAGCCAAGGACGCGGGCGCGCAGTTAATTGAATTCCGGCCAGAACGCAAAACATTGGAAGATTACTTCGTCAAGGAGGTGGGGACCCGTGAATAAAATCCTTACGATCGCCATGAATACGTATAAAGAATCCGTCCGCAACAAGGTGTTTTATATCATCTTGCTTTTCGCCGTGGGGATTCTGCTTTTCTCGTTCGCCTTGGCCTCGCTGGCCTTGGGCGAGGATGACCGTGTCATCAAGAACATCGGCCTTCTCTCCATCAACGCCTTCGGCTTGCTCATCGCCATGTTCATTGGCGTCAACCTGATTTACGAAGAACTGGATAAACGCACCATCTACACGATCATCGCCTCCGGCGTCTCCCGCAGCGAGTTCATCATCGGCAAATTCCTGGGGCTCTTCCTCACCGTGGTCGTCAATGTGGCCATCATGGGCTTTTTGCTCTGCCTGTTGATCATGGTCTGGCCCAACAGTTCCATCACCCCCAGCCTGATCCTGGCGATGTACCTGTTCTTGTTCGAGATGATGGTCGTCATCGCCATCGCCCTGCTCTTCTCCTCGTTTTCCACCCCGGTGCTCTCCGCCATCCTCACCTTCATGTGCTGGATCATCGGCCACATGTCCGACGACCTCTGGCAATGGAGCCGGCACCTGCTGGAAAGCGGCTCCACCACCTTCGCCTATTTCCTCCGGTTCCTCTATTTCATTCTGCCAAACCTGGAAATCTACAACATCAAAAACCAGGTCACCTTCCGTGAGGACATCGGCTCCCTCGGGTATGTCGTCCTGCTCTATCCCCTCGCGGCCATCGCCTACTCCGCCATTTTGATGTGGATCACGACGTACTCCTTTGCGAAAAGGGATTTCAAATGAAACGCAAAACTTCTATCCTATCGATCCTGCTCCTGCTGGTCTTCGCTGCGGTCTTTTTCTGGGCCCAATACAAGATCGTCAAAGCCCGGGAAGGGGTGCGCATGGAAGAGAAAATCCTTATGCTCTCGGACCGGCCCGCCGTCACTAAAACGCTGGCCATGGGCTTCGACGCGGCCCTCGCCGACCTGTTCTGGATTCGCTCCATCCAGTTTTTCGGCGGTAATTTCAGTTCACTCAGCAAACCGGAAAAACGCGACGGACTCCTCAACCTGATGGAAAACATGGTGTACCTGGATCCGCACTTTGTCTCCGCCTGGAAATTCGGTGGCTTTGTCATCAATGAATCCATCAAGGAGCCCAACACCGCTATCGATTTCCTCCTGCGCGGCGCGCGGAATAATCCTGAGGAGTGGCGCCTGACCTTCGACGCCGGATTCATCTCCTTCTACGACTTGCAGGATTTCGCCCTAGCCAAACAACTGTTCATCCAGTCCATCTATGGCGAAAGTTTCGCGCCTTCCCTCACCCCCTCGGTGGAAGGATCTATCGTGGAAGGGTCCGAAGACATGGTCCATGATGGCGATCCGGATTCCCAACTGCTTCTGGCAGCCGAGGGCGGTTCCCTGGCTCTCTCTTACGACCGGCCTTTCGTGGTGGGCCGTATCGCCATGGCCCACAATACCGGGGCCAACCAATCCATGCGCATTCAGGTAGCTGATAGCGCCAATCCCGGCGTGTTCAACCCCATCGAGCAGGTTACCTCCTCGCAGTATATCTTCACCGTACCGCCCCAGCCGGTCACCACCGATGCGATCGTTTTCGACCAGTTCCATACCACGGACGAATCCGGCCATTTCGCCATCGCCGAGGTCGAAGTCTTCGGCGCCTCCAATCCCCAGGCCCCAGCCTACGCCGAACGCATGGCGATCGAGATGGATTCCAAATCCGGCCGCTTCTTGGCCAGTTGGGAACAAAACGTCCGCTATTATTACGAGGCCATCACCCGGGGCGATGAAATCAGCGCCAGCGTTGTCGCCGAAAAACTGACCGCCACCTATTCCCAAAAATGTTTCGAAATCCTGGAAGAAGCGGTCAAACTGTATCAGGAAGAAAAAGGCGAACTGCCCTCCACCCACCTCTTCGAACTCATCCGCGATGGCTATCTGGAACGGGTGCTGAATCGCCACGTCGACGAAGATCCGGATTTCCTCAAACAGGTCATCCCCGTCCTGATGCCCAACGGCAAACTGATGGAACTGCTGACCTCGTGGAATCCCCAAGAGCCCTACGCCCATGTCCTGATCGTCGAAACCGACAGCGAGGGCAAGGAAGACTGGTATATCACCTCCGAATACAATCTGCTCAAGGAACGCCAGATGAAGATCAACGAAATTCAACGCCTGGTGGACACCTACAAAAAGCAGAAAAACCAGTGGCCGGAAACCCTTGAGGCCATGGTCAACGAACCCTGGTTCTCTCAGTCTCCGGATCTCCTTTTCAAGGATCCGCTGAACGGCCAGTTTTATGTCGATCCCGCGACAGGCAAAGTCCAGGTGCGGGACGCGACACCCTGAGAGACCCAATCAGAACCTCCACACCCACCAGGGAGCCTGGCTCCCTCTGGATAGCCAGCCAAAGGCCGGTATAATATAAGGACAGATAATTATTCATGAGGATACGAGGTACAGAACCAATTCCTACGCAACTCGATTATGAACAACTGGCCCGAGAAGCGGCGAAAGCCCTGGATGATGCCAAGGGTTTGGAAGTCACCATCCTCCATTTGGGAACCATCTCTTCTTTCGCCGATTATTTCGTCATCGCGACCGCGGACAACCCCATCCACCTGCGCGCGTTGACTGATCGCGTCCGCGAACGCATGGCCCAGATCGGCGCCAAAATCTCCGGCGCGGAAGGGCGGGAAAGCAAGACCTGGGTCTTGCTGGACTACGGTCCCATCCTGATCCATCTCTTTTCCCGCAAGGCGCGAGTGTACTATGGCCTGGAGCAACTTTGGGGCGACTCCAAAGTAATCCCCTGGAACGAGCCCCCCATCCTCGCGTCCACCGAGTAGGCGAGGATTGATACTCATAAAAACCAAGAGGGTGCGTTTCCATCCGGCAACGCACCCTCTTCTTTCGCAGATCCTATCCGTTCAGCTCTTTTGTGGCCGCTTCAGTCCCATCTCCCGCATCACCGCCTGTAAATCCTCCCAAGCCGCCCGCTTATCCGCTTGGTTTCGCAACAAATAAGCCGGGTGATAGGTAGGCATGAATTTGATCCCTTGAAAATTCATCCAATTCCCCCGCAACCGCGAAATCGGGGTCTTGGTTTGCAGCAGCGTATGCAC
>JAVFAP010000006.1:0-19349 GCA_034002445.1 bacterium
GAATAACTGCCCGAAGTAAAATTGAGGATGTAGAGCAAGACGTACAAGAATCCGGTGATGGTGATCGCGAATTCATACATCTTCAAACCGCAGGCCATCCCCAAGCCGATCAAGATAAAGATGATCGAGAGGTCGAGCGGATTGCGCATGTTGGTCCGGAATCGGACAAAACTGCCCAGCCCCACCAGACCGAACGCACGCGCCAAACTGTCTTGCACCAGGGCCACCATTACCACCCCGGCGACGGGGATCATGATCAGGGTATTTTTCAGTTCCCGGTCACTGGCTGGCCCGCCGGCTTCCGCTTGCCGCTTGGGATGGAAGGCGATGAACGCGCCCATCGTGGCCGCGGCGATCAGGGCGATCAGAATTTCGACATAACTCAAGGTGCCAATGTAATGCGAAACCTCTCCGGCCCGGTCCATAAACGAACCCAAGTGTTGTTCAAAAACCGAGGCGCTGTTGTCTGGACCGATCAGGGCATGAGTCGCGGATTGCACCGTGTCGGAAGCCTGCCCAATCCAATCGCCGATGCCCGATCCATCCTTTATTGATAACAACGCATCCGTGGCGGAGAAGAGGGTTTCGCTCACCGGTTCCACGGTTGCGGCTACTGCTTCGGTCGTACTCTGAATTTCTTCGATTGCCATAAATTTCCCCTATCGTTATGAAGAAACGGTCATGCCTTAGAATGCATACTCGATTTGGAATAAAAACTCATTGTTGTTGGCGCCAGGGCCCCCGGTCTCTTCTTCGTTGAACGCGTATTCCGCCTGGAAGAACAAGTTCTTGCGAATTTCGAAAATCAAAGCCAGCAGCCATTGTTCCCGGTCCCAAGTGAGGGAACCGGTGCGGACATAGGGCTGAGGAGACAAGTCCACATCCAGTTCGCCGTACCGGACCAGGGGCCGGAGCGATCTGAGGTATTGCAGATTTTCAAAGTTGAATTTGTACGACAGTTCACTGTACCAGCCGCTGCGGTCCAGTTCACCATCCTGCCCGGCGATATACTGGGAAAGAAAATCCCATTCCCCAATCTTGTAGGTCGCGGTTCCGCCGGCAAAGTCCTTGGTTTTATCCGGGGCGAATCCATACCCAGGCACCATGGTTTGTAGGAACACCACATCTTCGGAATCCAGTTCCCCGGTGCCCGCGAAGCCGAGCAGATTGACACGGCCATAGGTACCAAAATCCCAATCAAAGCCCAGACCGGCACTGATTTCCTTGTTTCCATGGATATCCAGATTGTTTTCTTCCATCCCAATGATATCGCTGGATTTGTCTTCTCCAATCCCGGTGTTCTCCAACTTGCTGCCGTTGAGCACCGAAAAATACGCCGAGAAGGGCAGAAAATCTTTCTGGATCGTGGCGCCCAACTGGCGGCTTTTCCAAAACGCCCGGCCCACCAGAGGATAGGTTTCCGTATAACGGGAGGGGCGATAAAAGGTCGGTTGCAACCCCACCCGAATCTCATCCAGGTAAACGATGTTTTCCAGATCGATATACGATTCCACCACGTTGCCGGTGTCTTCCATCATGTCAAAGACGCCGAAAAATTTCATGTCTTTATTGAGTTCCGCATCGACATAAAGGCGAACCTCATCCAACGAAAATCCACCCCCCGGATTGTTGGGGATGGCGGATTGAAGAAGTTTCTCGTTCTCCGTATTGAAATAGTTAACCTGGACACGACCGCCTACGGAAAATTTTTCTCCACGAATGGAAGGAAGCCAGAATTCATCCTTCTTTTTATCTTCCGCCGTGGCCGCGTCCCCTTCCGCCGGTTGCTCTTTGCTGGGCTCCGTGGCTGCGTCTTCTGTCCCCTTTTTCTTTTTACTGTCCTTGGCCTCGCCTTGGCTTGGCACACCATCCTTCTCGATTTTGTCTAGTCTGTCTTTCAACTGGTTGACCATATCTTTCAGGACCGCGTTCTCTTCCTCCAACTTTTGGATCCGTGTATCGGCGGTTTCGTTCTCTTGGCTCCATCCCAGTGGTGAAAAGGTGAAGAGGGTAAAAAGAAACAAACAGGATATCCAGAATTTCATCAGAAAGTCCCTTTCGTGTTAAACCGTTTTCATTATTTTTACTTTAATATAGCTCAAACGATACCTATCTGTCCATCGATGAAAGCTCTTTGTTCCACTCCTTATGGCAACTTGAGGGGAAATCATACCCAAACGGGCCCATTTTACATGCGAACAGAGAAATCTCGAATGCTTGACCTTTGAAATTTTATAGGGAATCTGGCGTATGATATACTGGATGCTTATTCTTATGGTTGCACGAAGTGTTTTTTTGCGAAAAAATAGGGGAGGGGCAAGTGGAACAAACAATTGATCTGATGGATAAGGAGAAGAAGATGCAATTACATCATCTGGATTCGGTGCCCGCCTCGGCGCGCCCTGGTATTGAAACCTGGTTTTCCACCGTGCTTTCGGCATTCGAGAACGAAATTGATTCGGTGTATCTCTATGGCAGCATCGTCACACCCGATTACAAACCCAAGGAATCCGATATTAATTCGATGATTCTGTTTACCACCTTTTCGTTCGAGGGGGTGATTCGGCTGCAACCCTTCGTTCAGAAAGGATTGAAATCGCGCATTGTAGCCCCTTTGTGCCTTGGGGTTGAAACCTTCGAACGCTCCGCGGATACGTTCCCGATGGAGTTCATCGAGATCCAAGATAAGCACCTGTGTATCTATGGCGTGGACCGGGTGGCTTCGCTCCCTATTCCCACGGAGCCCCTGCGAGTGAAGATTGAAGAGCAGATCAAGGGCAAACTGATCCGCCTACGCCAGATCTTCATGGAGCATGGCCAGGAACCAAAGTATCTCAAACCGGTACTGGAAGAAGCGTTGCGCGAACTGCTGCCGGTGTTCCGCAATATGTTGCGGTTCCAGGGGGTGGAGCAACCTCCGATTGTCAAACAGGCGATTCTGGAAGAACTGCAACGGGTGAATTCGCTCTCGTTGGAACCCTGCTTTCGCGTCTTGAACAGTCTTGAGAATGCCAAGCCGATACCCCCTGCTGAGGTTGTCCCGGTTTACAGCGAGTTTGCGGACCGGCTACTGCAATTGGGCCGCGTGATAGATCAGTTGGAACAGGCGTAAACGGAAATCCACCCGGAAAGAAGGGGAAAACGATGAGAATAACGATGCAACGGTGGGGGCTGAGACCCGGAATCCTCCTGGTGTTGGGTCTCCTTTGGCTGGACGTGAGCATGGCGTCCTGGGGGGCGCAGCCTTGGCCCCAACCCCGGAATCATGTGAATGATTTTGCCAATGTGATCGACAACCAGGCCGAGAATTGGATGAACAACTTGGCTACCCAACTGAAACAAAAGTCCGGAGATGAGTTGGCGGTAGTGACCATCTCCCGTCTGGCCGATTATGGATTCGCGACGGTGGACGAAGCCGCGGTGGATCTCTTTGAAGACTGGGGAATTGGAGAAAAAGGCAAGGATAACGGGGTACTGATTCTGGTGGCGGTGGAGGACCGCCGCTGGCGCATCGAGGTGGGCTATGGTTTGGAAGGCCCCATCCCTGATGCCCGGGCTTCCCAACTGGGCCGTTCTCTCCTACCAGACGCGTTTCGGCAGGGGCGGTATGGCGAGGGATTGCAGAAACTAAGCCGCGAACTGGTGGTTATGATCGCGCAGGAACGGAATCTCCCGCTCTCGGAGTTGCAGGCCGATGCCGCGGCCGCGGCGCCTTCCAATCCACGGCGGAACAAGGAAAAAGGGGGCGGCATTTTTTCAATTCTGATGTTTCTGTTTTTTATGTACCTGTTTATTCGCCATCCGCGCTTGCTTCTGCTGTTTATGATGATGGGCGGGGGGCGTTCCAACAATTCCCATTGGGATGGAGGGAGCAGTTTCGGCGGTGGCTTTGGCGGAGGGGGCAGCAGTTTCGGCGGCTTTGGCGGAGGCCGCTCCGGTGGTGGCGGTGCCAGTGGCGGCTGGTGATTTCTCTCTCCAAGGGCGGATGGGTTCCGCCCTTGGTTGGCTGGTCTTTACACGCTTCGTACTACACCGATCACGCATTTGAGATACCGGGTTTCGGGCATGGCCAGATGGATGGGGTGATCCTTGGCCTGCCCCCGAATCTCCAGGCATTGTATCTGCCGCTGTTCCCGCGCCGCCGCTTTTTGCAGAACCTGTAAAAATTCCTGTTCTCCAATGAAATAAGAACAAGAACACGAGCAAAGAATCCCGCCATCCCGCACGATGTGAATTGCCTGCCGGTTGAGGTCTTCATACCCGCGCAGGGCCCCGTTGACTTGCTTGGCGCTTTTGGCGAAGGCCGGCGGATCCACGACCACCAGGTCAAACTGCCTCTTTTCCCGCCGCATCTGGGACAGCCACTCGAAGGCATCCAGGCAGAGGCACTCCAGTGCGGAGCCCACGCCATTCTGCTCCGCGTTTTGCCGCGCCATCGCGATCGCGGGCTGTGAACTGTCGATGGCGAGGACTTGGCTCGCCCCGGCTTTCAATAGACTCAAACCCCATGCCCCGGTATGACAAAAGAGATCCACGCAGTTTTGGCCCCTCGCGAAGGGTCCGAGAGCCAGGCGGTTTTCGGCTTGGTCAAAAAAATGGCCCGTCTTTTGCCCGCCCTGCACATCGGCAAGCAGTTGGATCTGGTTTTCATGAAAGGGGATGGTTTCCCCAATCTCGCCCAGCAGAACCGTGGTGTAGAGCGGCAAATTTTCCAGGGTGCGTTTTTCATGGGTATTACGCAAAACGATGGCGGTGGGGTGTAGGACGTCCTTCAACGCTTCGGTGAAGGGTTCCAGCAAGCGCTCCATCCCCGCTGTGTGAATTTGCACCACCAGAACCGACTCGTAACGGTCGACAATCACCCCCGACAGCCCATCCGAATCGGCGTAGATCAGGCGGTAGGCGGTTCTCTCCGGGTAGATTCGCTCCCGCAGGGTGAGGGCTTGGCGGATTTTTTCCTGGAACCAGGGGACCGAACCAGGAATGTCCTCTTCCTGGCGTGACAGAAGGCGAATGGCAATTAAACTGTGTGGATTATACGTACCGTAGCCCAACCAGCGGCGGCTGTCATCGAGCACGCGGACCAGTTCTCCCGGTTCGGGCCGCGGGGTGGGGTGCTCGATCTCATTGCTGAAGATCCAGGGGTGCCCCCCTTTGGCTCGTTTGCCCTGCCGGGGTTTAATGACAACGGGGTTGAGGGATAATGCATTCATCTTTAGTCGTCCAGGAACTCACATGGAAATTTTACGTCAATGGGATACAACAGCGGCTTTGGTCAAAAGCCCGTATGTGGATTTTTTGCATGAGCCGCCACAAACCCTCAAGGCCATGGTACCACCTTCGCTGGCCGCCTTGCCGACTGTCCTGGAGGCCCGTGAGGCGTTTATCGAAGCCCAGATTGACCGGCATAGCATGGCGCAAGCCCTGCGGGAATCTCACCTGCGCCGGGGTGCGCCGCCATCCGCACTCCTGGCCATCGAAAAATTGCGTCAGCCCAAAACCTACTTGGTTGTAACGGGGCAGCAGCCGGGTCTTCTCTGCGGGCCATTGTATTCGTTCTATAAGATCCTGCAAGCCATCAACCTGGCGCGTCGTCTTAGCCGTGAAAACGAAGGGACTTTCCTGCCCGCGTTCTGGGACGCGGCGGAAGATCACGATTTCGATGAAATCGCGACGGTGCAGTGGCTCTCCAAGGACCGCACCTTGGAACGCTTCACCTGGCCCAAAACCCTGGATCCACGGCGCCCGTTGTATGCAATTCCCGCTGCTGAATGTCCTGTCGAGGCCTTATTGGATCAAATCCGGCAAACGATCCATGCCACGGAATTTATGGAACCCCTTATGGGGGAGATTCGTGATGCCTGGTTGCAATCGGCCTCGTATCCGGATTGGATTGACCGGCTGATCTGGATGTTGTTTCCCGAGGAAGGGCTGATTGTCCTGCGCCCCGACGATGGCTATGTCCGTGAACATGCGGTGAGACTGCTGGCGCGGGAAATGGCCGAGCCGGTGAAAAACTCCCGGCTGATCGAATCCGCCGGAGAGGTGCTGCAAGCCCAAGGTTTGACTCCCCAGGTCCATAAGCGGGCAGAGCGCACCGCGTTCTTTCTGATCGAAGATGGGGCGCGGCTGCCGGTGTTTTTTGCGAATGACCACTTTTATACAGATGCTGGGCAAGAGATGGATCCCGAAGAATTAGCCCGATGCTTGCGCGAGTGCCCCGCCCACTTCTCTCCCTCCGCGGTACTGCGGCCGGTGGTGCAGGATGCGGTGTTTCCGGTCGCGGCGGTGGTCCTGGGGCCGGGGGAGATGGGGTATCATTTCTTACTGAATGGTGTCTATGCCTGGCATGGGGTGCCCCGTCCCTGCGTGGTGCCGCGAACCAGCCTGACCCTGGTGGAAAAGCGGGATTTCAAATTGCTGGAAAAGTTGGGCCTTTCCCCCGAGGATTGTGCGGCCCATCCCGCGGCGCTGGTGAAATCATTGACCCGGGGGAGAGAAACCAGCGACTGGATGGGGGACCGGAACCAGGCCATGGGGGCGATCCATGCGTTTTTTGCCGTTCTGGAAAAACAGGCGAAACAAATTGATCCGACCATCCTCCCCGTCTTAAAAAAGAATCAATCCCGGATTGTGGATGACCTGATGCAATCGGAAGACTTGCTGGTTCGCAGGACCGGAGAAAAAGATGAAATGCTGCGGCGGCAGTGTGAGGGATTGCACACAGTGTTTTTTCCCAATGAGAATGGGCAGGAACGCGAATTGAATTTCTTTGCATTCTATCTCAAGTATGGCCCGGATTTTTTGCATGCTTTCAAAACCGGAACCAAGTCCTTCCCGGATGGGAGCCGTCTCTCTATCCTTATTCCTTAGAGAACGGCTCCGATACGCTGGGATCTCAAAGGGTACGGGAACTAAAAAATGAAGAAAAAGGGTTGACTGTGGCGGGAATTCTTATAGGCTTATGAATGTTTACTTGTAAACCATCTTGGGAGATTCTTCCTTTCCCCTGGAAGGAAAGATTTTTCCTCCTTGTATTTATTCATTCGCTGGATATTCTATATAGTAAGGAAGTGAAGCGGCCGTGATGACGATGTGGTATCGCTTCGTTTGGTTTTTTTTACAGCCCTTGGTTCGGTTATATTTTCGCTTGACTGTCGAAGGTAAAGAGAATATGCCGAAAACCGGTCCTGTGTTGTTGGCCTCGAATCACTGCAGCCATCTTGATCCACCCCTCATTGCCCTAAGTGTTTTTCGGCGTCTTACATTCCTGGCCAAGGAAGAACTGTTTTCGGTTCCGGTCTTGGGCTCTTTGATCCTCTCGTTTGGCGCGCATCCGGTTGCCCGGGGGCAAGGCGATGTGAAAGCGATACGAACTGCTCTGCGCTTGCTGAAAGAGGGGGATGTGCTGTTGATTTTTCCAGAAGGGACCCGGAGTGAAGACGGCCATCTGCAGATCTTCGAAAATGGCTTGGCTTGGCTTTCGCTCCGCGCGGGAGTTCCGGTGGTGCCGATGCACATTACGGGAACGTATGAGGCGTATCCCAAAGGGGCTCGTTTCCCTCGGCCGGCCAAAGTGCATGTGCGTTTGGGCGCGCCAATCTACCCCGAAACGGGGAGGAACGAAAATAATTCTGTCAATTCCGAGCGAGTGCGATATTATACCCATGCGATCCAAACTGTCATGTCTGCCTTGGCCGCACCACCGGAAAAGAGCGCTTTATAAAAGTTTGGGAAATCAGACATTCCCTGGTGTACAAGCCTTAACTCAAATGGAATTTCTTGTAGAATCCATGCGGTTTAGCATAGTAAAATTCAGCGTGAAAAACGCTTGAACATAGCTCTGGGTGCGGAGGCTTCCCGCACGGTTGTGGTTCAACCGCCGGGTAGTGATTCCATCCCAGGCACAATCAGGATAAGTATCAGTACGTCCGCAATATCGGAATTGGAGGCATTGGGCTAGATGGTTCAACAGGAACGAGAGCAAGCAGCGACGAGCGTCGCCGCGGAAGAAACTGCCATAACGGAAGGGCAGGTCAGCTTAACCAGCGACGAAACGACCGATATTTTCAATGAAGAAAACATCGACATGGATGCGCTTATTGATGAGTCGATGTCTGAGATCGAGAATGGCCAAATCATCCAGGGAATCGTTCTGAAAGTGAATGATTCGGATGTGATTGTCGACATCGGATCTAAATCGGAAGGGATTATCCCCTTAAGTGAATTTCTGGATGAAGGCAAAGAACCCAACATCAAGGTTGGGATGGAAGTCGATGTAATGGTCATCAGCCGGGAAGGGCGCGATGGATTACCCATTCTCTCTCGGCAAAAAGCAAAAGAGCGCAATGCCCGCAAACAGATCCGCAACGCGTTTAAGAAGAACGAAGCCGTCTTCTGTATCGTGAGGGAAATTATTCGTGGCGGATTCCAGGTTGATATCGACGGAATGCGCGGCTTTATCCCGTTCTCGCAGATGGGGCCAGGCGCGCGTACTCCCGAAGATCAAAAGGCCCTGATCGGGCAGCGGATCGAAGCCAAAATTCTGGAAATGCGCAACAAGCGCGACCTCATCCTTTCCCAGCGCAAAGCCATCGATGAAAAACGGGAAAAACTGCGTGCCAAAACCCTGGAAATTCTCAAGGAAGGGTATTGGGTCAAGGGTGTGGTGAAAAACCTGACCGACTTCGGCGCGTTTATCGACCTGGGCGGTGTGGATGGGTTGTTGCACGTCAAAGATATGTCTTGGGGCCATGTGGCGCATCCGCGTGAAATGGTCAATGTCGGCGACGAGGTGGAAGTCATGGTTCTCAGCATCGAAGGGGACCGGATTTCGTTGGGCCTCAAGCAGAAATCGCCCGATCCGTGGATGAACATTGATGAAAAATATCCTACTGGCGCCAGCATCAGCGGCGCGGTGACCAGTTTGACTAAATATGGCGCGTTCGTTCAGTTGGAAGATGGCGTGGAAGGACTGATCCATGTTTCTGAACTGTCCTGGACCAAGCGAATCCGCCACCCTGGCGATGTCCTCAAAAAAGGCGAGGAAGTGCGCGTGAAAGTCCTGGGCATCGACCAGGAACGGCAGCGGATTTCGCTCAGCCTGCGCCAAACCGAGGTTGACCCTTGGACTCTGGCGAAGACCAACTATCCCACTGGGACCGTGATCGAAGGCGAAGTGACCGGCATGACCGACTTCGGCGCCTTCATCCGTCTCCCCGAAGGGGTTGATGGCATGATCCACGTCTCCGATATGTCTTGGGCGGAAAAAGTTACCCATCCCAAGCAAATCATGAAGAAGGGCGATGTGGTTCGCTGCAAAGTGTTGGAAATCGATCCCAGCCAGCAGCGCATTTCCTTGGGTCTCAAACAGCTGGAGCCCGATCCCTGGGATGTCGCGCAAAACAAATACCGGGTCGGCGATTCCATAATGGTTACCGTCCTCAAGTTGACCGAATTCGGCGCCTTCGTGGAAATCGAGAAGGGCGTGGAAGGATTGGCACATGTCTCCACCCTCACCACCGAAAAAGGCCAGCGGGTTGAGGATGTGATCAAGGTCGGCGATGTGGTGAACATGAAAGTGATCCGCTTCGACCGCGCCAACCGTAAGATCAGCCTCTCCCTCAAGGATTATGTCAAGGAGCAGGAACGGGTTGAAATGGACCGCTTCATGAACCAAGGTTCCAGCGGAAACGCCACCCTGGGTGAGATGATCGGCGCACAGATGCAGAAACTGATGCAACAGCAAGCCGCCCAGGAAGAACCGAAGGTGGAAGAACCTGCTCCCGAAGCCCCGGCCGAAGTAGCCAAGGTGGAAGAGCCTGTTGCCGAAGCCCCGGCTGAAGAAGCCAAGGCGGAAGAACCTGCTCCCGAAGCCCCGGCTGAAGAAGCCAAGGTGGAAGAGCCTGTTGCCGAAGCCCCGGCCGAAGAAGCCAAGGTGGAAGAGCCTGTTGCCGAAGCCCCGGCTGAAGAAGCCAAGGCGGAAGAACCTGCTCCCGAAGCCCCGGCTGAAGAAGCCAAGGTGGAAGAACCTGCTCCTGAAGCCCCAGCCGATGAGCAAAAACCAGCCGAATAACGCTTCCTAATTATTGCAAATTCAAAAACCCTGGCTTTGTACCGAAGCCAGGGTTTTTTATACATATGCAAAAGAGGCCGATGAATTCCCATCGGCCCTTTGCGTTTGGTATTATGGAGTTGGTTTATTTCATCCGTTCCCAGATGGGGGGATAGAAGCCTTCGCCGGATTTACCCAGGACAATCGGCTTGATGCCTGTCATTTCGCAGAGATAAACCAGAGATTGCACTTGGTTTCCTTCGGTGCCCAGCACATGGTTGCAGGGGAACACGCTGAGGAATTCTTCGAAATCGCATTCCAACTTGGCATGGACATGCGGCCAGGTGGGGTCGGTCTGAGCATTGAGTTTGGCACGGTCTTCCGCGGAGAGAACCGCTTGTTCGCCTTTGACAATGACCATGAAGGGTTTTTCGTCCCACAGCCCCAAGCGGGCAAAGGTGTATTCACCAGGCTTGGCATCGAATTCGACCGAAGCACCGCCTGCCTTGAAATAGAATTCCAGCGCGGGGTGGAAGGTGATTTTTTTGAAATTGTCTTCGGGGTTCATGCTGCGTTCGGCAAAGTAACTGGCATGGTTTCCGGAATTGCACCAATCCCACAAGTTCAGCTGGGGATGGAACAAACGCACATCCATGAAGAGCGCCGGGAGGCCACCGCTGATATACTTCATCAGCTGCATGGTGATGGCAGCATACGCATCCGCTTCGGTGGCGCAGACAACCGGTTCTTTGGTCCCGTCCCAGTCATAGGGGTCGTTCATCAGCATTTCAGCGACATCGCCCAGGCAGACATACTCGGTCAGTTCCCGCTGGCCCTTCAGACCGCAGAAATCAAAGCCCTTCTCCTCATTGACGATGTTCATCGCGCGGTACAGGCGCAATTGCGTTTCCAGTGTCTGGGGCGTGAGCATTTTGCCATCGTAGCGTAACCGGTCCCCCAGCAGTTTTTCGAACCATTCCCGCCCCTTTTGGATATCGGTGGGATCAAGGGTTTCCATCACCTTCAGCAGGAGCAACTGGTCGATCTGGCGGAAGGTGCAGCCCAGCGATTTGAGTGTGGGAGTAAGATGGGCGAAGCCGGTTTCCATCCCCATGGAATGCCCGCCATAGACGCCCATGACCTCGTTCTGGATGGTGGTTGCGGCCTGGCTGGCACGGATCCAGTCGATGACTTTTTGCTGGGTGGCGGCATCGCTCAGTTCGCCTACGATGCGATGGGTCCGCTTCCCGGCTTGCCGTAACGCGCCATCTGTCGCCAGCAGACCGACGTTGCCAGGATATTTCCCATTGTTGTTGGACAGGCTGAGAATGGGCACATCCCCCACGCTGTTGATGAAAGGCCAGCACAGGAAGGGAAAATTCCATACGTTGTACACCATGATGATCTGCTTGCAGTTGGCGCGGGACAGTTCTTCCCCCACTTTTTGCGCGGAACGGGTGCCGGTGATAATTTCGCTGCCCACGACGACTTCCGGGGCGGAGCCATCGATATTCTTGATGGATTTTTTGATGAAATCGGCCCACTTTTGGACCACTTCCATATTGGCGGGATTGTTCGCTTTCCAGACGTGTTCACGTTCATCGTTGAGCATGGCGATGCCAATCGCTGTCGTACGCATCCTATTCCTCCTGATGAAACCGGAAACCGGTGTAATTGGTTGGATCTCGCTTCGCGGAGAAGCAACTTCACTTTACCACAGTTGCGCTGGAAACGTAATAACCCTGATTGCCCCCAGCAGCCAGAATGCGAAAAATCATGCTCAGAAAATCTGGGGTGGACTCATCACCCCAGCCATTTCATCACCTGATTTCGCCGGTAGGCCAGGTTCCCCAGATGAGCGGCATCGGCGACACGGACACCGGCTTCGGCGGGTGCATACGGCCTTTCCCGAGTGCGCATGCAGTGGATCCAGTTCTCCATGTGTAGTTTGCCGCAGTTGGGGGTGCTGTAGAAATCCGCCCCTCGGGGCCCCTCACCCAGGATCAATTCCTTGTACTTCAGTTTTCGCCCGCCCGGGCTGTTTTCGGGATGCAGCTCGTACCGTCCCCGGTCCATGTACAACGTGGCGTCGGTCCCCATGAATTCCATCATGGCGGCGTTGCGGGCGTTGATAAAAGTCCCTTCGAAATAAACCTGGAGTTGTTTCTCGGGGTAATGGAGCAAGGTCTGGATGGTGTCTGGCGTTTCCCAGATTCCCTTCGCGGCGACATGGTCGCCGATGGTGGTGGCGCTGGCGGGGTGGTCCAGGTCCAGGAACCAATATGCGACGTCGAGATAGTGCACCATCAGGTCGGTCAGGATGCCGCCACCGAAATCCCAGGTCCAGCGCCAATCCCGAAAGCGGCCTTCGTCAAATGGCTGGGGCGTGGCGGAGCCCAGGAAGAGAGGCCAATCCACGGTGGCGGGGTCGATGTTGTAGTTGGGTTTGCTGGTTATGGGGGAGTTGCGGTTCCAGGTCAGATGGATTTTGTGCACTGGGCCCGTCGTGCCAGCCTTGAAAAGCTCATAGCCTTCGCGCAGGTGGGTCATGCTGCGCTGCTGCATCCCCACCTGGACGATTCGTTGCGTGCGGTTTTGTGCATCGATCGCCGCTTGCCCTTCGCCCAGTTTCACGGTCAGGGGTTTTTCTACATAGACATCCTTCCCCGCGTCACAGGCCTCGACCGTCATGGGGACATGCCAGTGGTTGGGTGTGGCGATCAGCACTGCGTCGATAGCGGGATTCGCCAAAATTTCTTTGTAGTTTTTGGTGGTGAGGACCGTGGGGTCGTCCACCATCGCCTGGGTGCGGGCCAGCGCGTCGTCCCAGACATCGCACAGGGCGGTGACTTTAACTCCTTCCAGGTGAAGCAGATCTTGCAGCAGGTGGCGGCAACGGCCACCGGTGCCGATGCAGCCGATACGGATTGTATCATTGGCGGAGAACGAAACTGACGCGATCGCAAAAGAAGAAAACGCCAAGGCATGGCTGCTTTGGCGGAGAAATGTGCGGCGTTGTAGTGGAATCATGACAGTACCCTTCCATCTTGGTTTTCTTGATTGGAATGGATTGAACCGCAAAAATCAAGGGGGAGTTCCAATCCGTTGGGATGGGGGACAAAGAAAGGACGGCGGAGTACTCCACCGTCCCAAGGGATGGATTATACATAGGAATGGGGGGATTAGAATAAGGACCACTCGGTAATGGGAGTGGTAACCGACAGTTTCAACTCGCCATAGGTGGCTTCATTGTGGGCGTCCCCGGCCCAACTCAACTGGGTTTTACGGCCGGCTCCGTCATCGTCATCCAGGCAGATATCAAAACCGACAATGCTGTTGTTGGCTGGATTTAGGATGGTGGCTTTTTTGATTTTAAACTCCATCTGATATCCGGTCGCGGTCTGAGTGGTTTTGGCGAACCAATCCGCGTTTTCGCCCCAGGTTGGATTGTTTGCTTCGGCGTCGCGGTGTGCGCCATTGGGTGTCAGGACAAATTGCCCTTCGTAGAGAATGGTGCTGTCCCGTCCGCTGGTTTTGGTGAAATTGGCATCAATGAAGACTTCAATGGCGTCATCTTCCCAGGTGTTGCCATCTTCCGACCCGGCGGCGGCGGTATCGGTGACCACCGCGTCATCGGTGACATCGAGACCAATATAGCCGGCCTGGGTGTCATGGACGACCCACGCCTTGAACGCCTGATCGCCTTCTTCCCAAACATCATCCCCCGAGAGAAGGTTGTACACGCCGGTGAATTTATTGACGAGCATTTCCGCGGCGGTTCCATATTCTCCCGCAGTGATTTTCCCATCGATGGTGGGCGTGGCGACGGGGGCGTTGTAGGTGCGGGGGCCTAGGATCAGGTTGCCATAGGTGATTTCTTCGTGGGTTTTTCCACACCAGGTGTATTGATTTTCGAGCACATCACCATCGTCATCATCGTTGACGGTGACGGTAAAGCCGATGATATCGCCCGGTTTGGGATTTCCCAGTGTGGCCAGGGAGACACGGAATTCTGCCATGTAGCCGTTGTTGCTGAAATCGGTTAAGGCATACCAGGCTTTATCCGGCCCATAACCGGGATTGCCCGCTTCCGCTTCGCGGTAGGCGTTATTGGTGGTGATGACAAATTGACCGCCACTGCCAACCACTTCAGGATTGGTCCCGGTGGTGTCGCGGGTGGCAAAGTTGCTGTTGTCGCCATCGAAAAAGATTTCAACGCTGTCATCCTGCCAGGTTTCGCCGTTCTGCGAATTGGCGGCCGCGGAATCGTCCCATATTTCATCATCCGTTACCCGCACCGCGACATAAATGTACTTGCTATCATAGCCCACATAGATCTGAGCCCCAAAATCTTCCGGCCCCCAGGGGCCGACACCGGCGGTTATATCGCCGCCGCGCACAAAGTCCTCGGCGTTTTCATCGACGGCCATGCGCCAGTAGGCTTCCGCACCGCCAGGGCGGGAGCCGCCCGCCATCTGCCATTCTGCATTTTCGATGATCCCATCGATGATGGGAGCCACCGGCATGGGGAGGGCTACTTGTGTCTTGGTTGGATCCAGGGTGACCCGGTCTGCTGCGGCAAACGAGCAAACACACAGGAGGATGAGCCAAATGGTTAAATTACGTTTCATATCGTTTTCTCCTTGGAATTTCTGATGAACATGGATTCCGCTATTCGCTTTGGCGATTCCTGGTCCACCTCCTTTCTTAATGAAGGAATCGAATGACAGGTAGAGCGTTGTAGCGCTGGAATCAGTGTCCCATTCTCGCAAAGAATCGATTGGATTGTCAAGTTTTTTATAGAATTTGACAGGAATTTTTCTTGAATTCCCGGATCCGGTGGAGCAAAAGGTCATCGACGGGAGAAAAGGAAAGGCGACCGCGAAGGCCGCCTGGTTGGCTGGTACAGAATTACGGGGCCTAAAATGAGGGCAGGTAGAGGATGGTCAGCCCAATCCCGAGCAGGATGATCAGCACTGCGCTGGCGTAATCCATCGCGTGATGGATGGTGTGGGCCATATCGTGGCCCTGATGGATTTCTGAATAGTGCAGCACTTTGTCCTTGGTCTTGATGGTCAGGATTCCTACGCCGCTAAGAACCAGGATGATCCCCACTGCGATGCCGAATACAGTCAAAAAGCCCAAAAAGAACATGTTGTTGGTGACCGAGAGGAGCATGATGGTGATCGACAGTGGACAGGGAATGATCCCTGCCGCCAGCGCCATGCGGAACATACTTTTTTTCATGGCTTCCGGGCTCTCCTCATGGTGATGGTGGGAATGCCCCTCCTCGGATGGATGCATGTGGGCATGTTCTTCTTCGGCATGGCTGTGGTCATGGGGGTGATGATGGCTCGCAGAGTCATGGGCCGAATCATGGTCAAGATTATGACCGGCATCGTCATGGGAGTGTTCGCCGTGGTGATGAGAGTGGAAAAAGTATTGCTGGACCAGCAGCCAGATACCCAGCCCCAGGATAAAAATGGCGACTCCGAAACTCAACTGGGTTTGCAGGATCAAGCGTTCCATCCCGTTAAATGAATTGAGGATGGTCAGGAATAAGGCTGAGAGGATGATGGCGCTGCCGGTATGGATTAACGCGATCAGGCCGGCGAAGGGCAGGGCTTGCCACCAGTGGGCGTCATGGCGTAGAAAAAATCCTACGACAAAGGTTTTTCCATGGCCCGGCCCAGCGGAATGAATGAAGCCATAGGCGACGGCGAAGAAGAAAATCAGGAATGTCAGGCCGAAGGTCATGCCGTCCTTCGCCTTCATGACCAATTCGCTCATGTTCTGGTTAAAACGGCCTTGCAACGCGTAAAACCGGGCCTTCAGGCTGTTCCGCTGCCCGATCATCCCGCCAAAATCCTGGAAGATCGTTTCGATCTCGTCTCCTTCGATCGAGGTGCCGTCATCCTGCAATTTCCCAATCCGGACAAAGACCGCGTTGGGGTACTCCTCATTCCCTTCCGCGGTGATGGCCGGGGTGGGGATATCGGATTGCTTGGTATAGCGGGGCGAGCGGTCCCGGTTATACCGGAAGGAGATAAAGTTCTCGTTCTCATCGAAGTAATAGACCAGGGTTTGCGCCGTCCAGGCAAAGGGGATGGAGTAGGGGACGCTCAGGATAAAACAGGCTTGCCGGTTTTTGATCAGAACTTCCTTGACATAGGGCTGGATATTTTCGATGCGATCCGGCTCATCTCCACTTTTTTTGTGAATAAACAAAGAGAAATAATACCCGCTTTTCTCAAATGCGCTCAGGTAGTGTTCTTTGACCAGGGGCATTTCCTCAGGATCGATGATGCGGTTACTGTTTTTGTCGCAATCCGAGAGGAAGACATCGCTGTTGAATTCATCCAGCATCCACTCGATCTCGGTTTCGACCACGCCAGTGGCATCTGAAATCACATGTGGGGAAAGGGTGACAAACATATGAGGGTGGCTGAACGCGGCCGCCGATAGAAAGAAGAAGATGGCTACGCAGACTATGGATTGTTTCCGCATCGAAAATTCACCTCGCCCCAGGATTGATTAAGATCATCTTATCTTGCTGCATTCTTCCCGCTCCGTCAATCAATCGGAGGCTCGATTTACCCGTTAAACAAAAATAGGGGGCCAGGGGTGTTTCAATCTTCCGGATTCGGGAACAGGGTCTCCACCAGCTGGGCATCGGCTGGGGGCTGAAATTCGAAAACCGTGGCAGGAAGTTTGGGGTTGAAGGCCCATTTTTTGTAAAAGACCTGAACCGAAAGTTGGACCGATTCGGAGTGGGGAAGCCCCATGCTTTCCAGGATCGAACTCATATCCGGCTGAATCTTGAACAAAACGGGCTCTTCGCCCGAAAGATACCAGGCATCCATCTGGGTTTCCTCCATCCACAGTTGAAGATGATGGGTTGAATGGCCGGCGATTTCTTCCTTGCCAAGGTAGGTTGCCTGAGTGATGGTTTCCCAAATCGTTTCGGGATCCTGATTGAACAGGAGTGGCTGTGCATTCGAACTATTTCCGAGCGGAGAGGCTGGGGTGCTTTTTTCTGCGATAAAGGTGTTCATCTCTTGCAGCGTGGGCGGTGCCGGATCCACCGTGTATTTTTTTAACTGCGGAGAGTACATGAAGATCTGGGTCCCATCACTGATGATATCCAGGCTGAACAAGGGGCTGGTGGAATGCATCGCCATTTTATTGGGGGATTCATGGATCATGGCGCTTTGGGTGTTCACATTCTGTTTCATCCCTTGGATGCTGAACTGGGCGATGGTCTCGGTTTCCACCTGATAGGCCTTTTGTTGGCTCAAAAATTTTGATGAGGATTCAATGACTTCCTTGGCTTTGGGATCAATGGATTCTGCCCCACCAGAAATGGGGAACCATAAGGCCATGAGCAATAACCCAATCAGGGATCGATGGCGGGATACAAACTGGCGCATGAGAGACTCTCCTAACATACAAAGGGATTCCTGTCAAAACTCTTCCTCTATTGTATAGAAAACGGGGAAAAATGGGAGGATGCAGCAGGGATTCTGATGCGCTCGCCTCCAAACTGCCCATTGCTTCCGTAGAGGGATGAGACGGTTCTTGATCTCGTGAATGCTTTGCAAGCAAAGCAGAAGGGATAACTATCTATTCTTCTCTTTACAGGGCTGAGATGATTGGTATGCTAATCTTAAATAACATAATGCTTTTAGAAAACATGTTTATATATTTAAGCATACCCCATACTTCAATACGCAATAAATAGAATCACAGGAGAACGATATTCATGAATCGGCTTCACGAGCTTTTGAGAAGGCGTCGAGGGGAAACCCGAGGGTTTACGCTGATCGAACTCTTAATGGTTGTAACCATTCTTGGCATCCTGTCAGCGCTGTTAACCCAAAATCTGCGGATGGCGAAACACCGGGCAAAGGTCGGCAAAGCGCTGACCGAGATGCATGTCATCCAATCCGCCCTGGAATCGTATTATTTGGATCATGGAAAATTCCCGCCGGATGTCGATGGCTTCATTCCCTTCATCCTGACCGACTCCCTCTCGTCTCCTATCCGCTATCTCCATGATAACCGGGCGTTTCGGGACCCACTGAACGAATTCCGGCCCAATCCCTCGCAATGGCGGTTTCAGACGTACCGTTATATCAATATCGCCGGGCATCTGGAGGGTGGAGAAGCCCTGAACAGTCATCGAAAACCCAGCGCTTGGCTGCCGGTCCAGAAATGGATGTGGGCCGAAGCACGCGAGAAATATGGCCACTATTTGATCGCGGCGACACAGATCAAGTATAAGGACAACTTCAAGCGGGATGAGGCTGGACGCAGTAAAGCCATGCAAAAATGGAATGAATTTTACTGGGATGCGGAGGATGGGGTTCCGGCGTTTTTGTATCCAGACAAGGACCCCATGGTATCTCCCAAACTGGTTTGGGCGGGATTGGAAGCGGGGAAGGAGGATGGAGATGAAAGCCTTCCCACTGATTGAACTGATTGTCGTGGTTGCCATTCTGGGTATTTTGTCGTCGATTGCCGTCCCCCAATTTAACAAAGCGTTGGTGCGGGCGAATGTGGCGCGTGCGCAGGGAGATATGGCTGCCCTGCATCACGCCCTGATGGCATTCGCGAACGATCACCACGACATGTTTCCACTCATCCGCCAAGACTTTTACAAAGGTGCCAGTGGGGGTGAGGCAAAAACCCGCTTGGAACGCTTGGCTCCATTGACCTCGCCGGTCGCTTATATTTCCGCCATCCCGCGCGATCCCTTTGTGAAGGGGGGGGTGGAGAGTGATCCCCGTACCATGCCACCCCATGATGTATTTATCTATTGGGATGAAGAAACAACAAAAAAATATAGGGATGCCAACGCCTTCTTTGAGGTTTCTGCCTTGAAGGACGCGTTTGGGTTGTATAAGCAAAAGAAGAACCAAGAGGGCTTTGTGCTCATCTCGCATGGGCCGGATCAAATCTTCGAAATCAAGGATGAATCCCTGCCTGCGAATGCCTTGTCACCACAAGCCCGGCCCAACGCGCAGGTGGCGCTGTCCCCTGGGTATGATCCTAGCAATGGCCTCGGCAGCCCTGGGAATTTGTATTTCCCTGGGATCGCGGGAAAAGAACGCTGAATTGAAAAATTAGAAAACTGGAGTATCTAGAATGAACTACATAAAACCAAACAGTATCCATGGATTGCTTCTTCTCTTTGTCCTTGCCATCTCCGTGCCAGGCTGGGCGTTGGAGCCCTTGGGAGAATGGGTGGGCGGCGGACCCCTGCCCCCGACCAATACCGAGGTAAAGGCGCTGG
>JAVFAP010000007.1:0-18520 GCA_034002445.1 bacterium
TGATACGCAGCGCCAAGGTCGCCTGACGGGTAAAGAGCATGGTGATTGTGCCCATAATGGCCACGATCCATAGTATGACGATCAGTGCGACCCCGCGTTGGGGTGGAGAAATTCTCATCATGGCGTTCCTGTCAGGGGGTCTCCATCGTTTCTTCTTCCACAAGCAAGGCTTCTTCGTAGGTAATATTCCGCCGCGCGGCCAGCCAGACGGTGGTGGAGAACGTCTTCAGCCGGTCCGGGGTCAATTCTTCATCGGGGCGCAGGGGCTGGAAGATGCCAATGGTAATGATAATCGCCGCCGGCAGGCCTTTTTGCGAATCCCAGTCCGGCCACCAGGTATAGCCGTCGTAATATTGAAAATCCAGACTTTCCACCTTGGGACCTAGCAGGGCGACCGAGCCGCCGGTAAAGGGGTCATCGTCCGGGGTGGCGTCAAAGCGGCGGAGCAGCCAGCGCTCGGGGGTTTCAGGATCTACATCGATGTAGTACTGCACTTCCGCCAGATCGCTGGACCCAGCCCCGGTCAGAACCGGGGAATTGATACAACTGATGAATGTCAGGGAATCTGCGTCCACCAGGCCGGATTGCTGATCGTAACCCACCATGCGGGTCATGTCCTGGTGGGGGGATAGATACGCGGCGTTGAGGTCCTGCCGCATCCGGTCCAGGATGAGTTGCGCGGTTTCCGCGGCCGAACTGCGGTTGCCTTCTTGTTTATAGGCTTGCAACACCATGGACATGACCATCAGGCCTCCGCCAATGATGATGGTGGTGATGGTGGAAGCCAGCAGCAGTTCGATCAGCGTAAAGGCATCCGCGTGGGGATTTCTCATGATGCCGTCCCCCCTTCTTCCATCATCTCTTGTTCAAATTCACCTTCCATGTCGTAGTAATGGTAGGTTGTAGTTTTGTATGTATAGTTTTTATTAGCCTGTTGCCACTGGATCTGCAAGGTGACCAGAAACAGGTTGGGTGTTTCGGATTCCATATACTCCACCGTCCATTGAAAGCGGGGATACAGTGAAAAGGTCCCCTCGTTGATATCGTAGGGGTTGAGCAGATTGCTACGGAGATGGCCGCGCAGTTCGTTCATCATGATGGTGGCGTTGGCGTAATCCTCCGCCACCTTCGCTGAAACCAACGCGCTGGAAAAGGTGGTGAGGATGCTGCTGACCGCGATGCCCAGAATGGTCATGGCCAGGATGGCCTCCACCAAGGAAAAGGCTTGTTGATTCTTCATGTCACTCATCATACAGCGTCCCTACCTCGTGGTCCCAGATCATGACCTGGCCGGTCAGTCCCACGATGCCGAGGGTGTACACCCGTTCCCGCGAATCAAGAATGGATATCAGGGTATCGGCGGTGGAACCGTTGGGCGCGAATTGAATTTCATAGGATTGCTGCAAGCCGGTCAGGGTGTTTTGCACCACGCTGCCGATGCTGATTCGATTGCTCAGATCCTTGGGTTGGGGGACGGGCAGAGTCTCTTCGACAAATCCCCCCGTGGTGGTCATCGGATCGCCTTCCACCCAAAATCCAATCTCACCGTTCCCTTCGGGCAGGGTGATTTTTGTATAGGTGCTGCGTTGAATGGCGACGCTGCGGCTATAACGGAGAATGTATGAGAGCGTGCTGGCGGTGTTTTTAAGGGCGGTTTTCTCGATCAAGGGGCGGAAACTGGGGATGATCGAACCCATCATGATGCCAATCAGGGTGACAACCAAAACCATTTCCACCAGGGTGAAACTGCGTTTCCCTGGGACTCGCGACAATGCATTCATCATCCTCTTCACCAAAATCGATAGATTACCCAGCCAATGCGCTTTGGATAAAACCGCCAGGTACAATACAGGCGTAAACTAGTTGATCATGTTGCTGATGTTCAAAATGGGGAGCAGGAAGGCCATGAGAATCCCACCGACGCCGACCGCTAGGATGACAATCACCAAGGGCTCGAAAAGGGTGATAAAGCGTTTGATGGCATGTTGCACTTCCTGATCATACGTATTGGCGACCTGGAACATCATTTCATCCAGTTTTCCGGATTCTTCACCCACCGCGATGAGGTTGGTCACCATGGGTGGGAAAAACCCGGTTTCCCTCAGCGGTTGGGCGAGTCCTTCGCCCTTTTTGACTTTTTCCGCGACTTGGCGCAAACTCCGCCGTAACACCGCGTTGGACGAGGTCTCCACCACCAAGGTCAGAGCGTTCAGTACCGGGATGCCACTTTTGATCAGGGTGCCCATGGTACGGGAAAACCGGGAAATCTGGGCCTTGATCAACATGGAGCCGAGGGCCGGGATTTTATCGACATATTCATCGAACAGTTCTTTCCCTTGCGGTGATTGTAAAAAATGGCGGATACCATAGACGGCCCCGGCAAGGAGCGCCAGGATCAGCCACCAGTAAGTCAGGACATAATCACTGGTGGAGATCAAGATACTGGTGGCCATCGGCAAGTTGCTGCCGAAATCCGCGAAGACCGAACCGAGCCGCGGGATCACGAAGGTAACCAACACCGCGATCGAGCCGATCCCCACCAGGATGACGACAAAGGGATACGCCAACGCGGTTGTGAGGTTGGACCGCAACGCGTTTTCCGCTTCCAGAAATCCGCTCAATTGCCGCAACACCACGTCCAGCACCCCACCAGATTCACCCACTCGGATCATATTGCAATACATACGATTAAACTGGCGGGGAAATTTCGCCATGGCATCCGAGAGGCTGGAGCCGCCGGTGATGTCTTCGCGGATTTTACGGATGATCGAGGCCAGAGTTTCGTTTTCGGTTTGTTCTCCCAAGATATGCAACCCTTGGGATAGTACGATTCCTGCTGAGAGCAGGGCCGCCAACTGGCTGGTGAAAACCTGGATATCCTCGCGCTTTACGCGCCCCCGGCCTAACTTCTGCTCGACGGCTCCCGGTTCGGTTTTTGCGGCAGGGTCTTTCTCCGCCAGTTCCAAAATTCGGATTCCCTGCGATTTAAGATAACTGACCGCCTCGGGACGGTTGACGGCGGATACATTGCCGCTCACGGTCTGTCCATCCGCCGATAATGCGCGATACTGAAAGTCGGGCATGTTTTCTCTATCCTTTTGCTTATCGTAACCGTCCCAGCCGGCTATCCATCGCCATCTCCCGACCGGTGGGGTTATTCACTCATTTCGTCTTCTTGGGTCACGCGGACCACTTCTTCCACCGTGGTCACACCATGGAACACCTTTTCCTGGCCATACTCACGCAGAGTCCGGATTGCCGCCGCTTGCTGAATCTGGCTGGCGGAGGGCCGTTTGAGGATCAATTCCCGCAAACTGTCACTGAGTGGGATCAGTTCATAGATGCCGGTCCGCCCCTTGTAGCCTTGATTGCGGCAATATTCACAACCCACTCCTTTGTACACCGAGGCGCCATCGGGGATGGTCATCCCTGCCATCATCAGCATCTCGGGATCGGGATGATAGACCTCTTTGCATTTCGGGCAGTTCACCCGCACCAGCCGTTGCGCCAGCACCCCGATAAGAGAGGAGGAAATCAGGTACGGATCGACGCCCATGTCCAAAAGCCGGGTCACGGCACCGGCGGCGTTGTTGGTATGCAGAGTACTGAAGACCAAGTGCCCGGTCAGCGCGGAACGGATGGCGATTTCGGCCGTTTCATAGTCACGGATTTCCCCCACCATGATGATATCCGGGTCCTGGCGCACAATAGCGCGTAGCCCGTTGGCGAAGGTCAGCCCGCGCTTGGCTCGCACTTGCATCTGGTTGATGCCTTCGATGTTGTATTCGACCGGGTCCTCGATGGTGATGATCTTGACCGAAGGATTTTTAATATAGTTTAACCCGGCATAGAGCGTGGTGGTTTTCCCAGACCCGGTTGGCCCGGTGACCAGAATAATCCCATAGGTCCGTCGCAGCAGGCGGATGAACTGTTGCTCGGTATCTTCAAAAAATCCCAAATCCTTAATTTCCAAGAGGACGTTGGTTTTATCGAGAATACGCATGACCACGCTTTCCCCGTGCACGGTGGGGATGGTGGAGACACGAAAATCCAACTCACGGTCTTTTAACCGCA
The DNA here is from genome assembly GCA_034002445.1 of bacterium. Classification (GTDB taxonomy): domain Bacteria; phylum Hinthialibacterota; class Hinthialibacteria; order Hinthialibacterales; family Hinthialibacteraceae; genus JAVFAP01. The sequence continues at coordinate 4,075 of JAVFAP010000007.1, forward strand.
ACCGGATATGCCCATCTTGGGGAGAGTAGCGTTCAGCGATGTCCATTTCGGACATGATCTTGATACGGGAGATAATGGCCGATTGCAGATGTTTGGGCGGGGGGGGCATTTCCCGTAGCATCCCGTCAATGCGGTAGCGAACCTTCAGTTCGTTTTCAAAGGGCTCCACGTGGATGTCGCTGGCGTTTTCTTCCACCGCCTGGAAAATGATCAAGTTGACTAGGTTGATAACGGTGGGTTCGCGGGCCATGGCCTGCAAATCCCCGATTTCATCGGAATTGGAGATCTTGGTCTCGTCTTCGCTGGTGCTGAGGTTGGCGATCATCTTTTCGATGCTCGCGCCAAAATAACGCTCGATGTTTTCCAGCAGCGCTTTTTTCCGCGCCAGCACCACTTCGATCTCAAAGCCGGTCAACATGCGCAAATCGTCGAAGACCTGCAAGTTGTTGGGGTCCATCGTTGCGATCGTCAAGGTGCCGTTTTGCTGAAACAGGGGCAGCACGCAATGGTGCAGTGCGAATTCCGCCGGCACGGCGTTAATGACGCTGGGCTGGATCTTCTCGGGAATTTCTTCCCAGCGCACGCCAAAGCAATCGCTCAGGACATGGAGTAAACTTTCCTCTTCGATGAGATGATGACGAAGAAGGATCTCATCGAGGGGATCGTTGGTATTCTCTTGTTCCACCCGGGCTTGGTGCAATTTCTCTTCGGAGAGCAAGCCGGATTCATGTAGGATTTCCGCTAAATCGAACGATACAGTGTTCATGGTCTTTTCTAGTTTCGGATCTCGTTGGTAACGAAATTTTTATTTCTGACTTCCAGGCTGTTGAACCATTCTCTCAAGAAGGGGGCGGTGGAGTGGCGTGGAGTCTGTGCCGGAAGGGATTACAATCACCCACAGCGTAGAAGCCCCTGGGACTATACCACACATATTGTTCCTTGGATTGACCATCTTCGCAAGATGGCTGGAAACCGCTCGACCCTGATGAGGGTACACCCCTTTTCCCCTAAACCAATATAACGGTTGATCCAGGAATAGGTTTCTCTTCGAGATAGTCGTGTCTGGCGGGGGATTTGTTCAAAAAATTTTTCAAGCCTTGATTTTTCAAGGCATTGCATAAAATTAACCCTTCTCCCCTCCTCTTTATCGTAGTTGACTGGAGGACGGCTAAAAGTACACTTAAAAAAGAAAAAATCGATGAGGTCTCTCTGATGCCAATTTATGAGTTTTTATGTAAGTCCTGTGGTCACCATTTTGAAGAGTTGATTCTGTCCGCCGAGAAGAAGGTCAGTTGCCCGGATTGCGGAAGTAAGAATCTTGCGAAGGAATTTTCCAGTTTCGGCGTCAGCGTCGCCGGGGGGGCCTCCAGTCCCTCCAGTGCGTGTGATATCCCCGGGCCGGGAGCCGGAGGCTGTTGCGGGGGCGGTTGTCATGGGTGTGAGCATCTAAAATAATGCCGGAGGCGGGTTCCACGTATTGACACTCTGTCTCTCCGATTGCATTATATCCATTATTTTCTATCACCTAAATCAAGCGGGAAAAAGGATACCTGATTCATGAACGCTCCAAAAATTGATCATAAAGAACTGCAAAAACGGTTGAAGGAAGATGAGTTTCAAGTCTATATGCAAGAAATGTTCTTCCGTTTACGCGATCTGTGGCAAGAACATGGGCGGATGGTTTTGGCCTCTGTCCTCGTGGTGATCGTCGCGGTCTCCGCCTACTTTATCTGGAAAAAGAATAGCGAAACCAATTATTTGTTGTCCCAAGTCACTTTTGCCAGTGCCTCCGCGCTGATTCAGCAGGATAAAGCCAGCGAGGCCTTGGTGCAACTCGATAGTTTCCTGGATAAATACCCGAATTCTCCCCTCGCCATTCCCGCCCGTGTGTTGCGGGGCAATGCCTATGCCAAGATTGGCGAGTATGAACTGGCCAAGCAAAATTTCGAAGCGGTTTTACCCCTGTTGACTGGGGTGGATAAACTGCTGGCTCAGATCGCCATCGCGCAAGCTTGTCGCAGTTTGCAGCAACCTCAGGAAGCCCTGAATCTATTGGCTGCCATGGAACCAGGCCTGACCTCGGATGATATGAAAAGCCAGATTGAGTTTATTAAAGGCGGCTGCTATGAAGATCTGGGCCAAAAAGAGCAAGCCATCGAAACCTATCAGCGGGTGAGCAAAGATTCTTCTTGGTTCAGTTTGGCTCAGGAACGGGTGGAATGGATCAACGCCCCCGTTGTTCCGGCCATCAATTAATCGCCGCGCTCACAGCGAGTCCCGCCCGTTGGAACCCTGGTTTCAACGGGCTTTTGTTTCCTAACAGTATGACCGACCAGACGATCTCTTATTCTGAACTCTCCCATCTGAAAACCTGGGCGTTCCCGGATTCGGCTTCCTTGCGAAAGCGGGCTCTGCGCGCCACCCTCCGCGCCCAACGACAAGCGCAGGATCCCCGGGTGGCCCGCTTCAAAAGCCGCAAGATCGCGGAACGGCTGCAATACCTGCCCTGGGTGGCGCAGGCCCGCACCCTTTCGCTCTACGCGGCCCTCGGGGATGAAGTCGGCACCGACGATCTTGCCCATGCCTTGCTCCGCCTCGGCAAGCAGCTGGTGTTTCCGGTGATCCGCGATAAGACCATGCACTTCCATGCGGTCTCTGATATGGATCGCGGGTTGTCCGAGCGCGGCGCGTTCGGGATTCGTGAGCCCGATCCCGCCCGCTGCCCCGTGGTGGCTCCCGACGAGATCGATATCTTTCTCACCCCCGGCATGGCCTACGATCTGTTTGGCGGACGGGTCGGTTTTGGCGCGGGCTACTACGACCGCTATCTTTCCCAACGACGGCCCGATGCGCGGGTGGTTGGGTTGGCCTATGAGTTTCAGGTGCTGCACGCCTTTCCGGTGGAACCGACCGATATTCTGCTGGATGCCGTGGTGACCGAGGAACGGGTCTATCAACCGACATGGCAGCGTTTTCGGTGCCCCAAGGAAGGCAATACGGCCAGCCTAGCGGAACTCATCTACGAGAACGACCTGCTCCAGGGTGGCTGTCTCTTGCTGCATGCCGATCTCGGCACGGGGAAAACGGTGTTTGTCAAAGGGTTGGCGCGGCGCAACGCGTGCACCGAAGACACCCTGAGCCCCACCTTTATCTACTGCCGGACTTACCATGGACGGATGCCTCTTGTCCATGTCGATGGTTACCGGGTCGATGCCCTGCAACGCGGGGATACCGAGTTTTGGAACGAACTCCTGCAACAGCCGGGCATCGTGGCGATTGAGTGGGCCGAACAACTGGGCGATCTTGTCCCCAAGGACGCGCTGCACCTCTTCGGCCGGGTGTTGGATGATGGCGCGCGGGAATGGATTCTCTTTACACCCGTGCAAACGCATGGCGTTTTGTAACCCCATCCTCGCTTTGGCCGGTTTTAACGAAATCTATGTAGTACTATAGTCTATCTTCTGAAAAAAATGAGACCCCCATGGTTTTATTGGCAATTGATACTTCAACTTCAACAGGCTCCGTCGCTTTATGGGGCCAGGACAGCCTTCTTGGCTTGTTGACTGTCAGTGTGGATCTGGCCCACAGCGAAGGCCTCATGCCCGCCGTGGATGCGCTTCTCTGCCAGACGGGCCGGACCGTGGCGGATCTCACCGCTGTGGCCTCGGTCTCCGGGCCGGGGTCGTATACCGGGCTGCGGATTGGCATCGCCACCGCCCAGGGCTTGGCGATGGCACGGGGGCTGCGTTGTGTGGCCGTACCCGCCTTGGAAATGCTGGCTCACGCCTTTCCTTTCACTTCTTATGTTCTCTGCCCCCTGATGCCCGCCCGCAAGGATTGGGTCTATACCCGCCTTTTCCGCTGGGATGCGGGCTGCCTGAAACCTCTCACGGACGAATTGAACGTGCAGCCTGACGCCCTGGTGGGCTATATTCAAGAACCGACTCTGTTTTTCGGCCCGGCGTTGGACCTGTATCAGCCGATGTTGCATGCCATTCTCGAAGACCAGTTTGTGGGGGCCCCAGCAGTGTACAACTATCCCCGCGCAGATATTCTGGCGGCACTAGCCATGCGCGAACTAGCGGCGGACCGGGATTGCGACCCCGCCCTTCTGTTGCCTCATTACCTCGGCCCCTCGCAGGCGGAACTCAATTGGGCCCAAAAGCGGAAAGGCTGATACGGCCATGCCGGTGGTGATTCGTCCCGTCGATCTGGCGGATGTTCCCGCGATCCTGGCGATCGAGCGAGCCTCGTTCTCGGACCCGTGGACTTCTGGGATGTTTGTCAGTGAAATTATACCAGCGCCTTATCGCCGGGGGCTGGCGGCTGTGGATGGCGTGACGGGCGTATTGGTGGGCTACTGCTTTTTGTGGATGATCGAAGGGGATGAGATTCATGTCACCAACATCGCCGTCGATTCCGCGATCCGGCAACAGGGTGTGGGCCGTAAACTGATCGGCTATGCCATCGCCCTGGGCCAGGAAGGGGGATACCCCAGCATCACCCTGGAAGTGCGGGTATCCAACCACACGGCACGGCGGTTTTATGAAACCCTCGGGTTTATCGAAGCCGGACGCCGCAAAAATTATTATGATTGTCCTAAGGAAGACGCCTTGATCCTTCGTCTTGCCCTTGCTTCACCTGCCTCGTCTAGCGGAGAACTAGGTCGCTAATTACTAGGCGGTGGTCTGAATCCACCGCCTTGCGTGCCACGGTGGCTAGGGGCTTGAAATCCCCGCTCACCCAGATTTGATCGAAACGCGCGATCGGGTACTGGTTCAATATGGTATTCCCCCACCCTAAACCCGCGTGACGGAACGTGTCACGGAAAGCGGGCTGCAATATTGTATACAACCCGTCTCCGGCGGGTGCGTTAAAATCCCCCCCCATGATCAAAGGCTGACCGGGGACGGTGGCTGTGATCCAGGCCATCACCTGCAGCAACTGCTGGCTTTGCTTCTCCCGGTCTACGGCGTGCTCGGCCCAGCATGAAGGCGACCAAAGGTCATAACGCGCCACCGGTGCCTTGAGGTGCAATCCCAATACCACGCATTGATACCCGGATTGAAGTTGTACCCGCGCCGGGGCAAAGAAATGCTGCTCGGGCGGGATGCCATCGAAGGCTTGGATGGTTCCACGCACCAGGATGACCGAATCCCCCTGCCGCAGAAGACTCCCCTGTGTGCCAACCAGCCGGGGTTTTAATTCATCCAGATCCCGGGGCAAAAGGGCCTCTTGCAAAAAGACGATATCCGGCTGCAAGTGCTCATACTGCAGCAAGGTGGCCTTGTCTCTGTTGGCGCAATTGAAACTGAAGACCCGGATCCCCTTTCCCGTTTCTACTAGATTTGCCCACTGCGAGGCGGGCCAGCGGGTCGTGAGCCCCCGCAGCACGCTACTGGTCTCGTTCATATAGAAAGCCAGAAACAATACCCAGACCGCCAGCAGGCCCAGCGTCCAGCGGCGGGGGCGGAAAAAAAGCCCCGGCAGCAGCACCAGCAGGGCAGGGAGGGCCCACAGCCAGAGGGGGAAAAACAGCAACGCCGCCGCGCTCAGCGGCCGAATGCTGTAGACCAGGCCAAGGATCAGTAAAGCCAACCCGGAGAGCCCGCACAAAATCAGCGGGATTTTGGAAGAGGGGGTATCGGTTGAATCCCGAAATGAAATCATAATGAAATACTACATCTTTGCTGGAATTTCCATGACATCGAAGCGTTCGTACGCCCACCAGATCATGGGGATTGTTAACAGGCAACATCCAACCAAAACCACCCAGGCAGTGAATAGACAAAGGAGAATTGGCGCTGCCAGCCCCCAGTATAGCAACCCTCCGGCGGCGGTGGATAGCCCGAAAAAACCAACCAACAGAATAAAAATCAAAAAGAATATCGCCAGGCCACGGCCGAAATGCTGCATATCTCCCGCGGTATTTTGGGTGATTCGAGTAGGGAAAAGCAAAAAGGTGAAATTTTGAATGGCTGTAATCGTCAGATTGATCGGCAAGGCAAAGAGAAGGATGGATCCCATCACCAGGGAGAGCGAGTCGGAAAATATCGAATAACTCAGCACGGCCAGCCCGTGCATGGCGCTTAGGATCACAATCGGCAGGGCGATTTCGGCCAGGACAATCTGAAAGGGCGAGATGGGCAGCACTTTCAGATAAGGGATCGCGTCTAGATCACCCCGAAAGTCGCAGCGGAAATGAAACGACAGCAGAAATGTGAAATACGCCAGCCCTCCCAGTAGAATGTACTGCGTCTTGTCCTCGGGGCCAAGGAACGTGAGTACCGGTCCAGCCAGGATGGGGATGCCGAACAGCACAAAGTACAAAATTTTGGAACTCCGTTTGAATTGAAGAACCTGCTTCCAGAACACCGGCCCCATCCCGCCCAGCCAGGGGAACGGGGGCAGGCTGGAGCGAATTTCGCCAGTATACTGGGACGAAAGAAACATCTGCCCTTTTTGGAAATTCTGGATACGGACGCTGGTCCGTTGGGTCGCGGCCCAGGAGGCTTCTAAAAAATTGGCGTCCAGCATCAGCACGGCCGCCAGCAAGGCCAGATTGATCCCCACTGCAATCGCGATCCATATCAGGCCATGGGGAAATAAGTCGGGTGTCGTGATGATGCTCGCGAAGACCAAAAACGGCGCCAGCAGGGCGGTGATCCAAGGCGATTGCGCGATCTGCTGCCATTCTTCCAGCGTGGGCATATGGATGTGGGAAACCGTTTGCAGAAAGGCTCCACCCGCGATGGCGAGCAGCCCGACCAGCACGGCCTGGCGGAACCGGCTGTACAGCCGCACCGTGACCGATTGACGCAGGAGGGCAAAAATCATGCTGTTGAACTGCAAAAAGACGAGGGTAAGAAAGGCCCCGGCAATGGCTTGCCCCCAGCCCCCGGCATGGGGGCGGAACACGAATGTGAAGATCAGGCCGGGAAAAAGCGATAGGCAAAGTGACGAGACCACCTTATACATCACCAGCTGCTTGCGCGAGAACGGAGCGGTAAACAAAAAATCAATCTCACAGGGCCGGAAGGTGATGGCCCGCTCGCCCGCGGAAAGAAAAAAATTCATCAAGAAGAAAAAAAACAAAAAACCCGCGAAAACTAGCCGCGCGGTTTCGGGATTGGACACCCGATGCGAGCCGCTGAGGAAAAGGCTGGGCCCGAATGACATGAGAAACCACACCACGATCACTCCATAGATCACCAGTTTCTTGGGGGATCGAATATTTGCCTTGATCTGGCGCAGGGCGGCCCAAAAACGCAATTGCAGTAACAAAAAAAGAGCGGGATGAAGCATGGCGCAGTCCTCGCGAAACAACTAACTTTGCGTAACGTGGAAAAAGATTTCTTCCAGGGATGTGTTCTTGGTTTCCTGGGCGAACTCGCTGCGGGCGGTCTCGACACTGCCAAAGTAGCGTCTCTGCCCTTTGTGCATGATCAGGATGTGAGTGCACAAATCCTCGATCAGCGATAACAGGTGTGAACTGATGATGATGGTGGTCCCTTCCTGGGCTTTGGCTAGGATTGAATCCTTGATGGTGCGGATTCCCCGGGGATCAAGCGCGGTCAGCGGCTCGTCAAACAACAGCACCTTGGGCTCATACAAATAGGCACAGCAAATGGCCACCTTCTGCCGCATCCCCCGCGACAGTTCCTTGGCCAGAAAGTTCCGTTTTTCTTGCAGATCGAAGAGGCGCAGCAATTCCTCTCCAGCCTCTTCAAATCCGTTCAGGCGGTACGCGGAAGCGATAAAACGCAAGTGTTCCCATACCGTCAGCGCCTCGAAAAGATTGGGTTCGTCGGGGATCAGGGCAAAGAGACGCTTGGCTTCCAGCGGGTTGTGCACAATATCGTGCCCGCCGATCTTCAGCGTCCCTTGGCTGGGGCGCAGGATGCCGGCCAGGGTGCGCAATGTCGTGGTTTTGCCCGCGCCGTTGGGGCCGACCAAGCCCACGATCTGGCCTTGGTCCACATGGAACGAGAGCGAATCCACCGCGAGGGTGTTGTCGTATATCTTACTGAATTGGTCTACATCGATCACGGCCTTGGCCTCAGAGAGAAATGGGATCGTCATTGTGCAAGGTGTACGCCCTTTATTGTGCAGATATTTCATGTCCAGGGCAAGCCGGTGAGAAACAATCCCTGGGTTTATTCTCCCCGATCCATCCCTTGGGGTTCAGGAAACAGAGCCCCGCACGCAGCGGGTTTAAAAAGTCGTGAAAAAATGCACTCCTCCGGCGAGGTCATTCAATCCCGGATCTCCCGCAGTTCCCGCACTTCTTCCGGTACCAGGTGCAACAGGCGGCCGTGCGGGTCTTCCAGCGCCAGCCGCCCTTCTGGATTGATTTCCCGCACGCGGCCAGTGAGCGGCTCGTTGCGGTAATGCAGGCGGACACGCTGGCCGCGCAGGGTACTATAACGGTTCCAGTACCCCAGAACGGCGGCTCCGCCATCCCGGCCCATTTCATCCCACAGCAGTTCCCACGCGATGCCGCACTGAGCCGTCAGCAGGGGGCGCGAGAGGGGCTCGCGGGTTTCCAGCGTCAGCGACGTAGCGCTTGCGCGGCAGTCCGGTGGCCAATCGGGTGGTTTTGAAAACACGTTCAACCCCAAACTGACCAAGATGCAAGGTGGGGCCGCAAGCCGTTCCGCGAGGACACCGCCCAGTTTGTTTTGACCGATCACCAGGTCGTTGGGCCATTTGAGCTGGATGGGCAGATGGTAGGCTGTGTCCAGCACCCGGGCCACCCCCAGCGCGGCATAGAGAGAGAGCAGGGAAGGGGCGGGGTTCAGCCCGTCCTGGCGCAGAATAAAGGTCAACAGAATGTCGTTACCGGGGCGGGACACCCAGCGCTGCCCATGGCGGCCCCGGCCCTGGGTTTGCTGATTGGCCAGAATGAGTGTCCCCTGTGGAGCGCCCGTGGTGGCGAGGGCCTTGGCGATATCGATCGTGGACGAAAGCACCGCGCCGGTGTAGACCTTGCGGCCCCACCAGCGGGTTTGTATCCACGCGGCGGTTTCGTCGGGATGCAGCATGGCGGAGTGGGACTCGTAACGCACGCCCTCGGAACTTTCCTCGATCGTGAGCCTATCCCGGCGCAGTTCGGCCACGAGGGTTCCCAGTGCGGGACGGGACAGCCCCGTGCGGTCCGACAGGACGGACCAGGGCATGGAAACGCCAGGCTGGGTAAGGAGCAGCCGCAGCAAGGCGGTATGTGGTGGGACCGCTTGCAAACACGGTTGCCCGGCAAGCAAGAGTGGAACAGCCATGAATTCGGCTCCTTTTCTATCGTGGAGTAGCAAGACTGGGATGGCCGATCAGCAGGTTTCCCTCCAATCTCATTGAATTGATGTATAAAAAACCTGCACCTGGGTACGATATCTGTTTTAACCCGTGAGGAACAAATCTTCGCGGTAAGCCAAGAGATAGAAATTCGCCCCTCCTAAGCCGATCTTTGAGAGAAATACTAAAAAAGTATGACAGAATGAATATACGGTTGGGATCAGCGGGTGCGGCTTAAAAAGGCACCCGGCATGGCCATCTGATAAATCCTCATTGATCCTGCCCCCCCTTTTGTTCCTCTCTTTGGGTCAGCAAGGTTTCCCATTCTTTCATGCGTTGCTGAATCTTCTGCTCAAAACCGCGGTTGGTGGGGGTATAGAACACTTCGTTTTGTATGGCGTCCGGCAAGTAGTCCTGTTTGACTACGGCGTCCGCAAAATCATGGGCGTATTGATACCCCTTGCCGTAATGCAGAGCTTTCATCAAGCGGGTGGGGGCGTTGCGGATATGCAGAGGAACGGGAAGATACCCTTTTTTCTTGATCACAGCCTGGGCTTTGTTATACGCGGCATAAACCGTGTTGCTTTTGGGGGCGGTGGCCATGTAGAGGGCGGCTTGGGCCAGAGCCAAATCCCCCTCGGGTGAACCTAAAAAGTGGTATGCCTCCTTGGCGGCGATAGCCAGCAGCAGGGCGTTGGGATCGGCGAGACCAATATCCTCAGTGGCAAAACGGACAATCCGCCGCGCCAGGTACAAGGGATCTTCCCCCCCTTCCAGCATCCGCGCCAGCCAGTAGAGGGTGCCCTGGGGATCGCTGCCCCGCATGCTTTTATGCAGGGCCGAGATCAAGTTGTAGTGCTCCTCGCCGCTTTTATCGTACAAAATTCGTTTTTCCTGCAAGGCCTTGGCAGCCGCCTCCAGGGTAAGATGAAGAGGCTGCTCGTCGCCTCCATAATAATTCACGACATGCTCCAGCGCGGTCAGCGCGCCCCGGGCATCGCCGTTCCCCACCTGAACAAACGCCTCGACCGCGTCGGCATCGGCTTCCAACTTCACCCCCTGTTTCCGCAGGATTTGGATACCGCGCGTGACGATGGTATGCAGATGCGCCGGTTCCAAGAGGGATAGCGTGAACACGGTCACCCGCGAAAGCAGCGCGCTATTGACTTCGAAAGACGGATTTTCCGTCGTCGCGCCGATCAAGGTGATCAGTCCGGATTCGACATAGGGCAGCAACGCGTCTTGCTGGGATTTGTTCCAGCGGTGTATCTCATCGATGAACAGAATGGTCTTTTGGTTGTTCCTCTGGCGCGCCTGCTGCGCTTTTTCGACCACCTTGCGAAACTCTTTCACCCCGCTGTCGGTTGCGGAAAGACGCAGAAACAGGGCCTGGGTGGCTTCAGCCACCACGTGGGCGATGGTGGTTTTACCACTGCCGGGCGGACCCCAGAGGATCATGGATGGCACCCGGTCCCGCTCGATGGCTTTGCGCAGGGGGCCGTCCGGCCCCAGAATCGCTTCCTGCCCCACGATCTCATCCAATCCGCGGGGGCGGCACCGTTCCGCCAACGGCGCATCGGCCAGGGGGGCCGGCCGCCCCGCCTGGGGCTGCGATTCTTCCGGGAAAAACGTGTGTTGTTCGGTTTTCTGTTTCATGATGCGTTAGGGTCACGATTGGTTTGATGGGCCATGTCTGCCCAGGGGATATGCCCGTCCGCCATGGCTGGTTTTGCTTGGGGACGCCGCAACAAAAAAGGGGCGAAAGCCCCTTCTCTTGCGGGTTCAGCCGAAGGGATCAATACAGAATCCATTCCAGTTTATCCCGGTATTCATCCGCCATTTTGCTGCGCTGGCCGATGATTGAAAAGATGCGCACCATCGTCTCCTTGGCCGCGCCGTCTTTGTATTTTTTATCTTTCTTCAACAACGCCAGCAGTTCTTCCATCGCGTCCTGGTACTGCCCCTGGGCGGCGAGGCACTGCGCCTTTTGATACCGGGCGTCCAGATCGGCGGGATTTTCCGCGATGCGTTGATCCAAACGGGCGAGGTCGGTTTCGCCCTGGCAGGTTTGCAGAAAACCGAGGCGATTGAGAATCCCCTGGGCTTCATCATAACCGCTCTCGTTGATCTGGATGGCCTTGGCCCACTCTTCGGCCTCGCTGAATTGCTGGCGATCCAGGGCGATTTGGGCCAGCAGCAGTTTCGCGCCGGCGTGGTTGGGCTCTTCTGCCAGGATCGCCTTGGCCTGTGCGCCGGCCAGATCCAACGCTCCACCCTCATAGAGGGATTGGGCGTTTTCGAATTCTTCATCGTCGGGGGCGGGGATGAAGGGATCGAGTTTTTGCCGGACCGCGGCTTCGGGCAACGCGCCGCTGAACTCGCCGACTATCTCCCCCCCTTGGAAGATTTTCACCGCCGGGATGCCTTGAATGCCAAATTGCATCGCCAGCCGCTGGTTTTGATCCACATCCACTTTGGCCAGGATGGCGGCCCCGTTGTGCGAGGCGATCACTTTTTCCAGAACGGGGCCTAGCATCCGGCACGGGCTGCACCAGCCCGCCCAGAAATCGACCACGACCACCTGGTCTTCCGGCGCGTTCAAGACAATCTGCTCGAACGTGGCTTCGGTTACATCATATACGAGGGTTGGTTGAGAACTCATAATTTTTTCTTGTCTTTCGTTTGAATGGCATGGAATGCGGTCGCAAGGGAAACCTTACCCATCGATATCATACCATTCCGCGTGAAAAACGCCTTCGGTATCGGTACGCTCAAAGGTATGCGCGCCAAAATAATCCCGCTGCGCCTGGATCAGGTTGGCGGGGAGCGTTTCGCGGCGGTAGGCGTCAAAATAGGCCAGCGAGGCGCTGATATCCGGCACCGCGATCCCTAGGTCCACCGCGAACTTGACCGTCCAGCGCCAATCGTCGATACGCTCCTCGATCTCCTGGCGAAAACTGGGCGCCATCAGCAGGTTGGGCAGATCGGGCTGTTCGGCGAACGCCTGGCGGATCCGGTCCAGGAAGACCGCGCGGATAATGCAGCCCCCCTTCCAGATGCGGGCAATCTCGCCGTAATGAAGCCCATAGCCATAGACCGCTGAGGCCGCGCGCAGAAGGGCGAAGCCTTGCGCATACGAACAGATTTTCGAGGCATACAAGGCCGAGCGGATTTTTTTCACCGCTTTGTTCTTATCCGGCAGGGTGATGCTCTTGGGATGGTTGTAGACTTGCGACGCGGCGACTCGTTCCTCTTTCAAGGCCGAGATCAAGCGGCCATCCACCGACGCCGTAATTGTGGGGACCGGCACGCCCAGTTCCAGCGCCGCCATGGTCGTCCACTTCCCTGTGCCTTTTTGCCCGGCACTGTCCAGGATCGAGTCCACCAGCGGAGATGGATTCCCCATGTCATCGGGGAAATTGACAATCTGGGATGTAATTTCAATCAGATACGATTGCAGTTCACCCTGGTTCCATTCGGTAAACGTGGCTTCCAATTCATCCGAACTCAGCCCCAGACCGTTGCGCATCATGTCATAGGTCTCGGCGATGAGCTGCATATCGCCATATTCGATCCCGTTATGGCACATCTTCACAAAATGTCCGGCGCTGCGTTCGCCCATATAAGCCACACAAGGGCCGGTATCGGTTTGGGCGCTGATCTTTTGCAGGATGGGCTCCAAGTCGGTGTAGGCTTGAGGATGGCCGCCGGGCATGATACTGGGTCCCCGCAGCGCGCCCTCTTCTCCCCCGCTGATCCCCATGCCGAAATAACGGATGCCGGTGCCCTGCAGTTTGTCAATGCGGCGTTCTGTGTCTTTGTAGTACGAATTGCCCCCATCGATCAAGATATCGCCCTCTTCCAAGAGAGGCGCGATCTGATCGAGGACGGCGTCTGTCCCTGCTCCGGCCTTGACCATGATCAAAATCCGCCGGGGCCGGTCCAGGGCTTTGACGAAATCCGGCAAGGTGTAGGCCGCGACAATGTTTCGTCCCGCGCCCCGGCCTGCCATGAAGGCTTCGGTTTTTTCACGGGTGCGGTTGTACACGGCGATCGGGAATCCGTTCCCCTCGATGTTCAAGGCGATGTTTTCCCCCATCACCGCCAGTCCTATCACACCAAACTGTTGACCCATGCTTCGCTCCTCTTGTGGAATCCCAATGATTTTTGTGGAAAGATCTTCTCAAGCGGTCACTCGCGTGGCTTGCTCCTGGTCTACCACGTGCTTCACCATTGTACTAATTTCCATGGCTGAAGGTAGAGCCCCGGGTTTTTTCGGAAAACAGAAAATTTCCTCTTGACTTATAAGTTTATATGTGTATAGTTAAGATATAAACAAATAGATTCCCCTATGGCTGACTCGCGCATCGGCGGAGTATGGGGATTGCAGAAACGAGGAAGACCCAAATGTCCAATTCCACGAACCATTCCATGAAAAACAAAGGGCCTTGGCTGCATCGGGCCTCCATTTTGTTCTTTAGTATCCTGTTTGGGCTTTTGCTGTTTTGGCTGATGGGCTTTATCGACCGTGATATCAAGTACAGCGGGCGGCCCAATTATGTCGATATGGAACGAGCCCAAATCCCGGCCGAGTTGCTGGAGCGGCAGGACCAACGCAAGGCCGAACTCAACAACGTGGAGCGCAAGATTGCCGCGTTGAAGACCGACCAGCAAAATTTGCGGGATCGTACCGAAAGTCAGCAGAAATCCCTCAATCAGCTGGTGGCGATCAAGCGCATGAAGATCGAAAAGAACCTCGTGATTGAGGAACAAGAGCAAACCGCCTTGGCGGAACTGGAAACCCAATTCTTGCAGGACCAAAAGGCCTATGACGCCCTCAACCAGGACCTGGTGGCGCTGACCGAAACCCAGCATGGCTTGCAGGATCAAATCTACCAGATTGAAACCCAACTGGAAGCAATCCGGAAGACGGTGCGTGAAGAGTACGACAAAGCCGTCAAAGCCCATGAATTTCAGGCGGCGATCGTGCGCCTGGTGGTGCTGGTCCCTGTGTTCGCCCTGGCCATCGGGTTTTTTGTTCGGGAGCGCAACGGCAAGTATGCCACCATGGCTTATGCTTTCGCCATCGCGGTTTTTGTCAAAGTATTGTCGGCTCTCCACGATTACTTCCCCGAACTCTATTTTAAATACATCC